>JBAQPK010000393.1:0-11564 GCA_049305715.1 Desulfuromonadaceae bacterium
GCCAGATGATTTCCGGCTTTTTACTACGGAGCCTGTTTTTGGCTTCAATCAGATTATTTATGTTAGACATGACCAGATCATAGTCTCCTCCGATCCGGTACCGTGAGTATGATTCCCGGGAAGTACCGTCAAGGGAAACGACCAGTTTTTCCACTCCTGATGTCACTAATTCTTCAAAAAAAGCGTGAGGATTGGAAAAACTGAAATGGGTGCTGATAACCACCTTGATTTTCCGATGATCGGCCAGCCGGACCATTGCAAATAGCTCCGGGTTCAAGAACGGTTCTCCCGAGCGGTACAGTTCTATTGCCCCGAGGAACGGCATCTTGTCCAGAATGGTTTTGAATGTATCCAGCGACATGATTTTGCGATCCTGGGCTAGCAATTGTGCCCCCACAGGGCAGAGTGGGCATTTAAGCTGGCACAGATTGCTGACCGGATCAATATAGACGCTGTCAGGATAGGGCAGCCGGTCTGATGTCAATATATGGTCTATTATGGTCGCAAGGCTGGGCATTGATACACTTCCATCAGAATAACGAGAGCTTGGCCCATCGGATTTCTCGGTGGTCAACAGGCACTACCAGATTTTGGGATAAATAATCGCTTTACTCATCATGTAGCCGGTTTTGAATGTGGACCGGAACAAAAAGCACGAACCGAGAGCTGCGAACCAGTAAGCAAAAATCGAAGCAATCACCGCTCCCATTCCGCCGTAACGCGGTATCAGGTAATAACAGAGAGCGACGTTAAGAATACACCCGGCAAAGGCCGATATGAAGTAAATTTTATACCAGTTCATCGCGGCAAGAAAGGCACTTTTCGCAATTTCCAAGCTTGTGAAAAGGTGTGCCCAGATCAGTAAGGCTACCATGAGACCGGCTCTGGTATATGCCTCTCCGAACAAGGTGTCGACCAGCCACTGGGAACAGAGCATCATGGGGATTGCGATGGCGTATGACAACAGCGCCATCAAATTGTAGAATTTTTGCAGGCGCTCATAAAACAGCTCGTCGCTCACCTGCTTTGCCTTCACGATGCTTGGGTATACCGACCAGTAAATGGCGTTGGGTATGAATATCCATACTTCCGAAAGACGGACTGCAACCGCATATATGCCGACTTCGGAGCTTCCGCTCATCTCCTGAAGCATGACCTGATCGATTCGCTGATAGATGCCGACGGAAACGAATGAAAGCACCAACGGCAAGCCGTCTCTCAGCAGGCTCTTTGCCGTGGTAAGAGTGGCATGCCATTTTTTAAAAGTTCCCTCTTTCGCCCGATACGCGATCAGGAGACCGGTGCTTGCGATTACTGTTTCAATGGTCACCACGATGGCAAAGGCGGTAAGGGGTGCTCTGGTCAGAATAAGGGCAACTCTTATGATGGTGCAGACGGCAAAAGCTGCGTTGCGAGCGAGTACCGCATATTTCGTCTGAACCTGAGAATTAAACCATATGTCGATGATGTTGAGGGACTGGAACAGGCTGCCGGCGGCGATGATACCGACCAGCCAGTGACTCAGGGAGTCGGAGGGACGCAGTATTATTGCTGCTGTTGTTGCGGCGACAAAGGCCGCAACTCCCCCCGCCAACTTAACGGCAAAGGCTGTTCCCAGTGTCTCATCCTTATTCTCAGGATCGCGGACGACATTGCGAACCACAATTTCATCAAGGCCGAGTGTCACAAGCGGCACAAAGAGTCCCGCAAATGCAAGGGCATAACTGAGCATGCCGAAGTCTTCCGGACCCAGATAGCGGGCTATCCAGACGTTGACAAACAGCCCCACGGCCATGCGCAGGATTTTTTCGAACATGAGCCAGCCACTGTTGCCGATGGCTTTCTGGAGCTGCTGCCGCCCGTCCAGCTTTTCTCGAAGGATTTCAGGCAGATATTTGGTCCAGGATGCATTCATGCGGTTTTTATATGGTTTGTCCTGACGAAGAGCATCAAATCCTCACAGGAAAATATTTGGAAAAGCCGTTCAAATTAATTCTGCCGGAATAGTTCGTTACGTTCACATGCTCAACTCGGTAATCGACGCCATTGTCTTTTAGCAGTACCCACAAAAGATACTCCCACATATTGTTGTCTCGATCAAGGACGCCAATGTTGGTTATTGGCTGACCCGTTATCATGGTTGCTGTCGCAAAAAAATACGGCTTTGCTTGAGGGTTCACCATGAAGTATTGATCAATCCGATTGGTTGTAAATACTGACTTTGAGCCAACGAGAGGTCTCATCTCATTGTTTGCAAGCGCGATGAACGACGACGCTAACAGGATTGCTGCACAGAAATTAACAAAAGGATGCAGCCTTGTTTCATCGTACAGCAACCCGAGGAAGGGTGCGGAAAGAACGAAGACAGGCAAAAAGTATCTACTGATAAAGGGATTCCATTTTATTGCGCTACTGAGAACGATGAAACTCAGCATGGTTGCTGTCGCGAAAAGAATCGTTTCACGGGAGTATTTTTTGCGCAGCAGCGCCAGAGTTGCCGCCGAAAACAACATGAATATCATATGCAGCGGATTGGGGGCGTAGTCTTCGTGATTCAGCACTTGTGCAGGCAGGATTGAAAAACCGCGGTCTGCCGTGAGATCGGGGTCACTGACATCAACAGCTATCGAATTGTGAACGGCATTAGTCAGCGCGGCCAACATCGTGTCGGCCTTCTGCATGCCGGTCGTCAATTGCGTGTCAATATTCTTTGTAACGCTGGAAATAATGGATGTTACATCGACCCTTGTACAGATGATGTCGTTGCCGGTGCCTGGTGAAATCGGGTTCCCGTAGATTGTGAAATTCCGCGCATAATGGCCGCTATTAACCAGCAGGATTGCTATTGAAACGATGAGCAGGTTGGCTGTTGCAGTTTTAACTCCTCTGGCAATCAGGCGGCATAGATATATCGCCGTGAACGGCATCGCAACGAGATACCCCGTGCCTTTGGTGAAGATTGCCAAGGCCAGGCTTATCCCCACCAAAAGCGCATGTTTTGTGCCGGAGCATTCATTCGTTTTGATAACGAAGTAGGTGAGGCATACCAGCCAGAACGTGACAACATAATCATTCTGGGTACTGGTGGATTGGAGAAGTCCCATCGGTATGGAAACGGAGATTGCTGCCGACACAATCTGACAGTTAAGGCTTCCCTGCAGTATTCGTGCAATCAGCGATACCCCCATGGCACTGCCGACCATTGAAAACCACTGTACACAATTGGCACATCTGTCCCCGCCGGATAATATCTGCAAATGCATGATTACAAACTCTGAAAAGGGGGCCAGCACCAACTGACGGTCGATATGGGTAGGGTAATGCTCGACAGACTTGTTCTGGATCCAGTGCATAACTCTGGGGAGGTGATACGTCAGGGAGTCAAAGTTGTTGGGCGCGGCAACGACGGCCGTAATGCCGCTAATGCCGACAACACAGATCAGCAGCGCCAGAAGAATGTTCTGAAATGTCGTTGTCGGTGCCCTGTCCGCTTTTTGGCTGTTCGAGATGTGTCGGTATTTCCACGCAAGCACGGCAAGCAAATACAACGACCAGCTCACTACCAGTGACGTATGGGTAAGGGAGTAAAACAAGCTCAGGACTTCGGTTGAGACGGCAACAAATAAACTGGTTACAATCGCCGAGTTCAGAAAACTTTCCCTGAAGTTGTTTTTTTCCAGCAATACGGCAAAGCAAAGTATCGGAAGTACAACCGCCGGCATAGTCATAGAGTTTACCACCACCTGTTTATGAACGGGTTTTCGTATGGAATTTCATCGGCCACATGCATGGCGGATCAAGTGTCTGCCGCCAGAAATACGACCGAAGTCAGCGATGGTCAGAAGATATCAGCCCAAGGGTCAGCCCATCGAAAGAAAATCATCTTTCCAGTACTTCAAGGTACCGTTCCCTGAACTGCGCGACGAGGTATTTCTGCCGCAATACCCCGACCCCCTCCGGCCTACCCAGCTCTGCCACGATCGCGTCCGCCAGGGTACGGTTGTTGCCGTATGGGACCACCCTTCCGTAGTCCTCGTCCCGGAGTATTTCCCGGATGCCGTCGGTGTCTGTCCCTACCACTCTGGTCCCGGTCGCCAGGGCTTCAATGACCGTGATGCCGAATCCCTCGAAGATCGAGGGGACTACGATGCAATGGGCTTGGTTGTACAGCGTATTCAGCTGATCATCCGGCACGAAGCCGAGAAACTGGACATTCCGCTCCAGCTTCAATCTGCCGACAAGAGTTTTCATGCTCTTGAGGGAACTGCCCTTCCCGCCGACGAGAAGCTTGATATCTGGAATCCGCTCCCGGACCAGGGGCATGCTCCTGATCAGAAATTCAATGCCTTTGCGCTTGTCGATCCTGCCGATGTAGAGCAGCGAATGGGGAATTTTCGGTATGTCCAGGCGGTGAAATCTGCTTGTGTCCACGGCATTGTGAATTACTGTTATCTTCTGTTCCGCAATATCATACTGCTTGATCAGCGCATTTTTAGTTGCTTCCGATACGGCGACAATCCTGTCGGCAAGCTCGTATGTCCTCTTTTCGAAGGGGAGGAATATGATTTTCCAGAACTGCGAACGGATATGGCTGACCTGCTGCCGGTAGGTGTGGTGGCAGGTGACGATGACCGGAACAGGAAACCGGCGCACACAGAGTATCCCGCCGGGGCCAGCGTGGATATTCACACGGTCCAGGTGATGACGGGTAGTTATGCGGCGGGCGTTGAAGTGGAGCCAGAGCGATACGCCAAATTGTTTGAGAAGGCGTACCGGGAAGAAATTGATGCGGATGTGACGGTCCAGAGAGTTTATTGACGGAGAGAAGAACAGGAAGTCCCTATCCTTCATGTTTGAGAACATCTGATAGGTGTGTCTGCCGATGCCGCCGATCAGCGGGAAAAAATCATAGGTAATGACACCTGTTCTGATAACACACCTCTGTGGAAATCGTAGTCGGCTGCGGTCTGATTAAACAGATTCCCCAGTCAGCTCTTCCTGATGCCGGGATGGTCTGCCGCTTCAGGGTGTTCCAGTTTTTTCACCCGATACTGGACATCTTCCATCAGGCGCCGGTTAACCGCAAGAAGATCAGCCAGCAAAGCGGCCAGTATGGTCTGGAAGCCAACGCCCAGCAGTATGGAAGATAATATCAGCGACTGGATATGCCCGGCGCTGTCACCGGTAACGTAATAGCTCAGGTACCGGATGCCTCCGATCAGTCCCAGCAGTAACGCTGTCAATCCTATCGACATAAAGAATCTGAACGCCTTGTACACGATGAAGATCCTGATGATCGTGACCAGGGATTTTCTGATGTAGGAAGAATTGCTCTTTACGAGACGCGACGGTCGCAAGGAGCTGTTTACGCGCACCGGAATCGAGGTCGTGGCAATGTTTTTCTGCCCCGCCTGGATTATGGTTTCCAGCGTATAGGTGTAGTCGTTAAAGACATTGAAACGCATCGCCGCTTCACGGGTCATGGCCCGGAATCCGCTCGGTGCGTCGGGGATGTTCGTCTTGCTGACAAAGCGCACTACGGAGCTGCCGGCTTTCTGCAGCATCTTCTTTGCCAGTGAAAACGACTTGATTTCGTCGATGGGGCGGGCGCCGATAACGACATCGGCACTGCCTGCAAGGATAGGGGCGACCAGCGCCGGAATATCGGCAGCCATGTACTGGTTGTCGGCATCGGTGTTGACAATGACGTCTGCGCCCAGTTTGATGCAGCTGTCCAGTCCGGCCAGAAAGGCCCGTGCCAGACCCTGGTTCTTGGTGAAGCTGACGACGTGGTCCACGCCGTTATTCAGAGCAATCTCGGCAGTCCCGTCACTGCTGCCGTCATTGATGACCAGCCATTCCACACGATCAAACCCCGGCACATCACGAGGAAGATCTTTCAGGGTAACGGGGAGGGCCTCTGCCTCATTAAAGCATGGTATCTGGATGATGAGTTTCATACGCTTTCCCAATGGACACCGTTTTACATGGTTTTTGCCTGCAGCGCGGCGAAATATGCCAACGTGCTTACCGCGTTCGAGTTTCCAGAACAATCAAGAAGGCTCTGATGATATATCACTTTTTCAATAAATTGCCCATTATTTCCCTGAAACTGATTTTGCCGCCGTTACGGATTGTTACGTCCGGAAACGGTCTGGCATTGCCGGGGGGAAAGATGGGAAATGGCTGGATTTTAACGTTTTATCATGCTAGTGTCACACGCGGATATTACGTGCGCATCCATAATGCAACCTAATGAATTTCAGGGGAGATGTCGAATAAAAACATCTGCAAACCGTAAGAAGATCCTGTTTGTAACACCTCCGTATCATAGCGGCGTGGATGAAATTGCCGGTCGCTGGATTCCCCTCGGTCTGGTTTGTCTTGCCGGTGCTGCCCGTCAGGCGGGTCTGGACGCAGAGATTTACGATGTTATGGCCAAGGGTCATGCGTATCCCGAAATCGAACAGCGTCTTCGTGAATCCCTGCCGGATTTCGTTGCCTCCACCGCGATCACCGCTACCATCAATGACGCCATCAAGACCCTTGAACTGGCCAAAAGGACCAGGCCAGATGCCGTAACCATCCTGGGCGGTGTACACCCGACCTTCATGTATGAAGAGGTGCTTGCTTCCTCTGTTGCCGTTGACTTTATCGTCATCGGCGAGGGGGAGGTCACGCTCCGGCATTTGCTGGAGGTCCTGAAGGCTGGCGGAAACCCGGAAACGGTGGCCGGCATTGCCTTCCGGCGGTGCGGTGCGGTTGTCACAACCGGCAGGCGCGCTTTCATGGAGAGTATTGATGATCTTCCGGCGGCGTGGGATCTTCTCGACTGGGAGGATTATTACAGTTTAGTGCTCTCCGGCGCCCGCCTGGGAGCGATCAACACCTCCCGCGGCTGCCACCATGACTGTACCTTCTGCTCCCAGCAGAAGTTCTGGGAGAAATCCTGGCGCGCCCGTGATCCCCGGAAGGTGGCCGACGAACTGGAATATCTGTATACGACGCACCACGTTACCGTTTTCATGATTACCGATGAGTATCCCACAAAAAGCCGGGAGCGTTGGGAAGCCCTCCTCGATGCGGTAATCGCCAAAAATATTCCGGTGTATCTGTTGATGGAAACCAGGGGCCCGGACATAATCCGGGACCGGGACATCATGTGGAAGTACCGAGAGGCAGGAATCATCTATATCTCCTGCGGCGTTGAAACGGCTGACCAGCCTACCCTCGATGCGCTGAAAAAAGAGCAGGTTCTGGAAGAAATGAAACAGGTATTTGATATTCTCCGGGAGGAGGAGATCGTGTCCGAGGCGTCTTTCATGGTTGGTTTTCCGGATGAAACATCCGACAGCATAAAAAAAACCATGCAGCTGGCTCAGCACTTCAACCCGGATATTGCGAACTTTTTTACGTTCACCCCCTGGCCGTATGCGGACGGGTACAATGACCTCAAGCCGCTTATCCGGGTTCACGATTACGGGAAATTCAACATGGTCGATCCTGTTCTTGAACCGCACAACATGAGCATTCTTCAGATTGAAGTCGCGATAGCGGATGGCTACCGGCGTTTTTACATGGGTAAAATCATGGAATACATGACCATGAAGGCCACCTTCAAGCGAGACTATCTGATGCGTATCACCAAGCTGTTCATGGGGAGCCCCTTTGTTATGAAAAAACTGGGAATCGGCATACTTGGCAAAATTCCGGCAAAGATGGAAGAAGTGAAGAGAAAATTCAAGGAGTAACGAAGCGGGTACTATATGCAACCGAAGGAACTTGCTGATAAAATAGCGGATGGGCAGCCTCCCGCGGTGGTTGATGTCCGGACCGGATTTGAGTTCCGTGCCGGCCATATTCCCGGTGCGATTAACGCACCGGTCTGGAAAATCGTGCTGCGGCTCGCGCCGCTTCCGCAGGATAAAAATGCCGAACTGGTCGTGCTGTGCGAACTCGGTCCCCGTGCCATGATGGGCAGGACGCTGCTCGGTGTCCTCGGTTACCGGCATGTCACGCTTCTTGAAGGCCACATGGCTGCCTGGCGGCGTTTAGGTCTTCCCATGGTGAATTGATCCGGAGAAATGAATGTACCAGTCCATTGGCAGCCAGGGTACTGTGCTGATAGTAGAAGATGACCGCAATACCGCCGCTCTGGTTGCCACATATCTGGAGCGGGAGGGTTTTTCGACGGTGGTGATCCATGACGGCGGGCAGGCGATACAGGCCGCCGGTGATTGCAATCCCGTTTTCGTCATCCTCGACGTCATGCTGCCGAACGTGGACGGCCTGGAAATCTGCCGGACTCTGCGGAAGAACTCCGAGGTCCCTGTCCTGATACTTACGGCGCGGGAAGAGGAAGTCGACAGGGTTGCGGGCCTGGTGACGGGCGCAGATGATTACGTGGTCAAGCCGTTCAGTCCCCGGGAACTGGTGGAACGGGTCAAGGCGATCCTGCGCCGCAGCAGACCGGCTTCACACGCTGCCGAGGGTGTCCTCTCGTTTGGCGGTCTGGAACTGGATCCCGATAAACGCAGGGTTACCCGCGCCGGGAAACACCTTACCCTGACAACATGGGAATACAAGCTTCTGCATGCTCTGATGGGCTCCCCCGGGAAGGCCTTTTCCCGCGAGGAACTCCTGAATCAGTGCTATCAGAACAGCGAGGCGGTGATTGATCGCGTTATCGACGTGCACATCGGCAAACTCCGCCAAAAGATCGAGGACGACCCCGCCCGGCCGCGCTTCATTCTGACGGTGCGGGGGCACGGCTACCGCTTTACCGATGAGGCTGAACGATGAGGCAGCGCCTGCTCTGGAAGCTGCTGGTAGGGCACATCGTTCCTGTCTTTGCGCTTTTCGCCTTCCTCCTCTGGCGCGCCATTGACCGGCGGGCTGCCGATTATTTAAAGGAGCTGGAAGTTCATTTCCGTGTCTCGCCGATTGACCTGCATCGCCAATTTCTTGAAGCCGTCCATCATAATCTGTTCTGGGGCGTCCTGATTGCACTGGCCGTGACCCTGCTCTTTACCTACCTGTTAACCAGCTGGGTGCTGCGCCCCCTGCTGCAGATCACCGCCATCACCAAAAAGGTTGCCGACGGCAATTATTCCGAAAGGGTCAAGGCCGTCTCCCGCTACGAGGGGGGACAGCTTGCCGATGCCTTTAACCATATGGCCGATAATCTCGAGAAGGTCGAGCGGCTGCGCAAGAACATGGTTGCGGATATCTCCCATGAACTGCGTACTCCCTTGACCAATCTGCGCGGCTATCTGGAGGGGCTGAGTGACTCTGTCATACCGCCATCACCGGAAACGTTCCGGATGCTTGAACAGGAAGTTCTGCGCCTGGTAAGTCTGGTAGAGGATCTTCAGCAACTGGCAAAAGCCGATGCCGCCGAGGTTTTTCTCGACCGCCAGGAACTCTCCCTTCATGAACTGCTGTCCCAGATCATGGACCTGTACCGGCCGAACTTCCAGGACAAGGAGATTGACGTGCAGTGGCAGCTCGATCCGGGGAATGGCCTGGTGATTGCCGATCGGGACAAGCTGCTGCAGGCGATTCGAAATCTGGCCGACAACGCCTGGAAATACACCCCGTCCCGGGGAAGCGTGACAATTTCAACGCAGCGAACCGCTGACGGCATGAAGACCGTCTTCGCCAACAGCGGCGCGGTTATTGCGGCAGAGGATATTCCGCATCTGTTCGAACGGTTTTTCCGGGGGGACCGGTCCCGCTCCCGGGACGCGGGAGGCGCGGGTATCGGGCTGGCGATCGTCAAGGAACTTATCGAGGCGCACGGCGGCACGGTAGGTGCGGAAAGCGACGAGAGCGGCACACGCGTCTGGTTCACTCTTCCCCCTTCAGGTTGACAGGCCGGCAACGGCCAGGAGACCTTTAACCTTCAGCAGTAACACCTGCCGTTCTTTACCAAATCTTTACATGACCATCATGCATTTCCTTGGTACAGTGTGTCAGCAACTTAGCGGGCTTCAGCTTCGCATCCGATACTAATGACACACGGGAGACACAGAATGAGCAAGATACTTTTTGTAACAGCTCCTTATCACTGCTGGGGAGTGCAGGTTGTCGGCAAATGGCCCCCCCTGCACCTTGCCTATCTCGCCGGAGCCGCACTTGAAGCGGGGCACGACGCCCGCATATTTGACGCCATGAACAAAGGCCTCGCGTTCGATGATATCAGGCAGGAAATAGAACGATTTCGTCCCGATTACGTCATGACCCTGGATTATCTTCCGGTTACCGGCGCCATCAGCACCGCCACGGTCCCCGACGCCCTCAAGATTCTGGATGTTGCCAAAGGGGTCAATCCGGCCATTGTCACCCTGCTGGGCGGCCCCCATCCCACCTTCATGTTTAATGAAATCCTCGAAGACGATAAAAACCACGTGGATTACATCATTAAAGGAGAACCGGAGCAAACCCTGAAGCAGCTGCTTGCCGCGATTCCGGAGGGAAAAGGGAAAAGCGTGAAGGGTGTCTCGTACCGGGAGGGGGGAGAGGTCGTTTCAAATGCCAATCAACCTCACATAGTCGAACTGGACTCCCTGACTCCGGCGTGGCATCTGCTGGACTGGGATGACTACCAATACCTCGTCGAGCCCCGTGGAAGAATGGCTTCGATCCTGACCTCCCGCGGCTGCGACATGGCCTGCGCCTTTTGCAGCCAGCGGATGTTCTGGCGCGAGGACTGGCGCTGCCGCAAACCGGAAAATGTTATCGAGGAAATGGCCCATCTGATCGAAACCTATAATATCAGCTTTTTCACGCTGATCGACGCCTACCCTACGAAGCACCGGGATCGCTGGGAACTGTTTCTGGACCTGTTGATCGAGCGGAAGTTCGGAGTCCACCTGCTCATCGAAACCAGGGTGGAGGACATCATCAGGGATGCGGACATCCTGCACAAATACCGGGATGCCGGGATTATCCACATATACATCGGCGCGGAGAGCGCCGACAAGGACACCCTGAACAGCCTGAACAAGGGGACCAGTTTCGAGCAGAACAAGCAGGCATTGGATCTGTGCCGCGAGAACGGGATCATCACTGAAGCGTCGTTCATGATCGGTTTTCCGAACGAGACCTGGGATTCCATACAAAACAACATTGACTCGGCCATCTATCTCAATCCGGACATCGCCGTCTTTCCCGTGGTAACTCCGATGCCGTTTACGCCGATACACGCGGAGATGAAGGATCGCATCAGGGTATGGGACTATTCGAAATACAACCTGGTGACCCCGATAATCGAGCCGTTCGAGATGACCATGGAGGAGATAACCCAGGCGCTTGGCACCTGTTACATGAAATTCTACAGTAACAAGGTCCAGGAAATCGTCGCCCTTGAAGACGGCTTCAAAAGACGGTACATGCTCAGCGCCTTCAAGCTCATGATGAAGGACCACGGAAAATCCTTCGATTTCGCCGGTTCCGAGATGCCGATGCATTTCACCACGGACGCTTTTGTAAGTTATTGAATCGAAATCATTCAACTATGGGGTAGAGAATCAAGCAGCTGGAGGATATTTCTTCGGCTGCTT
>JBAQPK010000394.1:0-1868 GCA_049305715.1 Desulfuromonadaceae bacterium
TTGCCGCACCAGCCCCAACAGCAGGCGGATCAATTGGTCACGGCGCTCTTCGGTAAGTCTTCCGACCATGCCAAAGTCGATGATGGCGATGCGGTTGCCGGGTAAATAGAACACGTTGCCGGAATGAGGATCGGCGTGAAAGAAACCGTCCTCGACAATCATCTTTAACACCGCATTCGCCCCTCGGCGTGCCAGTATTTTGCGGTCGAGGCCCGCTTGATCGACAGCCTGAAGATCTCGGCCGGGAATGCCAGCGATAAACTCCTGCACACAAATCCGCTCGCCGGTCCAAGACCAGTATACGCGTGGAATTATGATCGGGGGCGGTTCATTTGTCGCTTCGACTGCGCTTTTGTCGTTGGGCACGTCCTTGTCGCTATACCCGACAAAGTTCTCTGCAATTCGTTCGGCATTGCGGCACTCAACGGCGAAATCCAGTTCTTGTCGCAGCGACTGGGTAAACTGGCGCACCACTTCCAGCGGGTGGAAGGCGCGTAACTCCTGGCTTTCAGACTCAGCGAGTTGTGCCAGCCTTGCAAGCCAGCGCAGATCAGCTTCGATGATCGGGCGGATACCGGGTCGGCGCACTTTTACAATCACCTCGCTGCCGTCTTCCAGGCGGGCGCGGTGTACTTGGGCGATTGAGGCGGCCGCCAGCGGCTCGCGACTAAAGGCGGCAAACACCTCCTCGGGTTGAGCACCGAGGTCTTCAGTGAGCTGCCTGCGAACATCGTCCCAGGGGGCAGCGGGTGCACTGTCCTGCAGTTTGCTGAATTCGGCGATCCATTCCGGTTCAAACAGATCCACGCGGGTGGCGAGTACCTGACCGAGCTTGACGAAGGTCGGCCCCATCTCCTCCAACGCCAGGCGCACCCGTTCGGGCGGCGGCACATGAGCGAATCCTTCCGCTTTATCCCAGTGCACCGCCCGCCCGGCTCGCTCCAGCGCATTGGCGAGCCCCATTCTTTGTACAAGGTCGCCGAAACCGTAGCGGATCAGGATCGATGCAATGTCTTGCAGTCTGCCAAGATCGCGCACTGCTGTCATCGCCTGCCACAGCATCAGTTGACCTTATCCCTGTCTTGAGGGTGATGGCCTGGCTTGACATGCTCGGTCAAGGTCTCCTTCAATTGCACGCCCACAGCGGAACTATCGATAGTGTACTCCCGTAGTACTGGTTGGCGCTTGAGGCCGCTTAGCAGGGATTCCAGGAAAGACTTCTCCATAATTTTCAGGTTGGCACGAGCATGGGCAAGATCCTCATTGAAAAATATCTGCGCGCTGTCTTCGGTTTCTTCCAGAGGCAGTCTGGATGCTTCAGCACACTGCTCCAGCGCCGCATCCAGTCCGGCAACGGCCTGTTTGATGTGTGCACATGCAGTTTCGTTTTGTAACGCAGGCAGTTTCAGCCCCTTTTGTATTCCTGTCTCCGCACCACGCAGCACGGCACTCGTGATCATGCGCATGGTTTCGATATCGACTGAGTTTCCGCTAATCGTGCGCAAAATGAGTTGTCGAACCACTTCCAGCACATCGTGACTCTGCTCGATGGCGCTTCGGACTTCAGCTTCAATCCTGTGCATATCGCTGTCATTGAAAATTATGTTATTTTGCATGGCAATCTCTTTTAATGGCGGCCTGAATAATGTTATGTCATCTGATCCAATCAGTCAGCGCATCCAGCGCTTTGTTGGCAGCCTCTCTGGTGGCAGCAACTGCTTTCCGGGCGGTATTCCTGGCAGTTTCTGACGCATGCTGGGCCGCTTCTTTACCGGACCCGGTCGCTTTTTTTACTGATTCTTCAGTCTTCTGCGCCGCGTCCCTGGCGGCTTCAACCGCTTGGCTGACCGCTTCCGAGGTTTTTTGCA
>JBAQPK010000395.1:0-1639 GCA_049305715.1 Desulfuromonadaceae bacterium
GGACTTGGGAGTGCTTTGACATTTGGTCGCGAGAAATATTCTCTTCGCAGTTTTCCGATCCAACCAGAGAATTGCAGCGGCAACCTGAAAACGCCGAGTAGCTGAATAAATTATCCGATATCGCATATAGCGCATATCCAAACGGTCAATCAAATTCCTGCTTTCACCCGCATCAGGCCTTCCTGCGTAATGGTGGCGATGAGCAAGCCATCCTGCGTAAAAACATTCCCCATTGCAAAACCGCGCGAATTGGATGCGCTCGGGCTTTTCATAACAAACAGCAACCATTGGTCTATTCTGAAATCGCGGTGAAACCACATGGCATGATCAAGGCTTGCAAAGTGGGTGCTCTTTTTGCGAAAGGTTTTGGCATAAGGAAGTGTGACAGTGCGCAACAG
Organism: Desulfuromonadaceae bacterium; assembly: GCA_049305715.1. GTDB lineage: Bacteria > Desulfobacterota > Desulfuromonadia > Geobacterales > Pseudopelobacteraceae > JACRCG01. Next base: position 399 of record JBAQPK010000395.1, read on the forward strand.
TACAAAATCCGAGGCATAAGCCAGAATGGACTGATGGAGTGCACGGTCTGCAGGAACCGTATCCACCGTGCGGAACCATATACTCTGGAAGGGTGACTCTGATTCCACCAGGTAGGGATTTGCCGGCTGTATCGGACGGATCTCTATAGGCAACTCCCCGATCGGCCACTCTCTGAATATTTCCGGATCCTGCTCGGCAGCCTTCCGGCGTAGCTCGATAATTGACGGCATACCGTCCGGTCCCGGGACATCCGGCATCTCTATCTGGTGTTCAAAACCGTCCTCGTCTATCTGGAATGAAACTTGTGCTGCATTGCCACGATGCGGCGGGTGGTGAAACTGCGCCCATCGCGGATACGTTCGACCTCATTCATGATAGGCGCTTTCATGTCGCCGGGCCTAAGAAAGTACGCATGAAGAGAATGAGCATTGCGCCCATTAACAGTCCGACAGGCAGCAACCAGAGCCTGGCCCAATACCTGCCCCCCGAAGACGCTTTTCCCCCCGATGTCTCTGCTCTCTCCCCGGAAAAGGTTCTCCTCGATTTTATCCAGATCCAGCACTCTCAGCATGTCGCGTAAACTGTTTCTCATAAGCCCCCCCTGTTGTCCGAAAGTTTCCTGTTGTAGTAGCCGGGTCAACATCCATGTCTGCGAGCCGATAACGGCTAACTACCGAACGTCTTTGGAGAACCTGGCCCATTTCAGACGACTATTCCGTCTGCCGTCGCCTTATCAGGATGGCGGGGAGTAACGTGGCGACGAACAATACTGCGACAATGAGGAAACCGTCCTGTTGTGGTGGACTTAACAACCGGATGTCATGATTGTGCAGCGCATGAAAATTCCCAACAGCCGAAGTGGCTGCTATAGACATGGCCTCATCTGCGATGTCCGTGTGAGAGATCGTCGCCAGATTCCTATAATTGGTTTAGCGCACAGGGCATAACCCGACTACAGGCGTTAAATATCCGGCTACGCTACGCTAGCCCGACCTGCGAGACTTTGACCTTACGGGCTATTTACGTCATCCGATCCAATCCTTCAACGCATCCAGTGCCTTGTTGGCAGCCTCTCTGGTGGCAGCAACTGCTTTCCGGGCGGCATTCCTGGCGGTTTCTGACGCATGCTGGGCCGCTTCTTTACCGGACCCGGTCGCTTTTTTTACTGATTCTTCAGTCTTCTGCGCCGCGTCCCTGGCGGCTTCAACCGCTTGGCTGACCGCTTCCGAGGTTTTTTGCA
>JBAQPK010000396.1:0-2001 GCA_049305715.1 Desulfuromonadaceae bacterium
GGTCTGAAGAACCGGCTGAACCAACCTGGTTCCAGCGGATTGAACGGACACGAGTCTGTTCCGAAGAACCGGCTGTGACGCGAACTCCCGCCATGCGGTAATTCGTCGTACCGATACTTATGTTTCCCTGGTCACCGTTCGGGTCATATGACGAAACCGCCATCTGAGCCGTGCCGATTGAAAGCGATGCGTTTACGGTGTTGTACGCGCCAACTATAGGAAGCGAGCCTGATACGGTGCCGTTCGTGTTGACTGCGTCAACCTGAAGAGCAACGACCTGTCCGGCATAGTTCGTGAGAACTGCTGCCGCGTTAGCCGCGATTGTCATTGTGCGTGATGTTCCCGCGCGGACAGTGAAAGGATCACCGACTGTCGTCTGATGATTTGAATTCAAAGTCTTGGCGATTCCGAGCTGTATGCCGTTTTCATCCAAAAGGACTACACCGGCGATAACAGAGTCAACTGCTGCGCCAACTCTTTCAACTGTGATTCCGCTTACTGTGACGTCATTTGAGCCGGCAGTAAACGTAACCTTAGTGAAAGGAGCTCTGGCTGCTGACTGGACAAACAGGCCGTTGGCCGGTTGTACAGCTGCCGCTACTGAGAGGCTTCCTCCCGTTGCCGGGATTGTGCTCGGAGTAGTACCAGGTGTTGTCGTGGTAGTTGTTACCGTACCATTCGCCTTGGCTCTGGACAGAGGACCGAAGTAACCAGCCGTAGGGCTGATTCCCATCTTTGCCTGCCACTTGCCGACGGCTACTCTGGTCAAACCACCGAAGTAGCTTGTCTCATTTCCCGGAGAACCTGCTCCGGATGAAGCTATCTGAGTGTCAGCACTCATGTTCAGCATCTGCTGAAGCTGCATAACATCAGCGCCTCTTGAGCCTACCGTCAAACTTCTCGCGAAGTTGTAGGTATCTGCGTTCGCGACTGTAGCAAATGCCACTCCGACGAACATCGCCACCAAGGCGATACCGACGAGACCGACAATTGCGATCGCAAAATTATTTCTTAAAGTTTTACTCATAAATTAAATCTCCTTTTTACTTATAAACTAAATTATAAACTAACAACCTTCATCCGCGGTTAATCCGCAAGTGAGGCTAATTTGCACGAATCTATATTAGGTTCGACATCGCTAATATATTCCGTACGATTATCAACCCATCTCAAGCAACTGTTTTTTATCCAATCGCTTAAGTTAGTCATCTATTTTAAGTGCGCCATTTTACTGTTTGGCCGCCCGTCCATCCGTTACTGATTTTGGTTATTAAATTTTCAATGAGCCTCATCCGTGCATCCGTTGCCGTAAGACTTCAACAAACCAAATCGGTAATGCCTTGTGGGCATTTACCGACCTCGGGTTTATTATAGTACATTTAGGGCAATATACAGCAATACGGTTTGTGGATAACTAAAAAGGGCTTAATTTAAGCCATTTATTCTTTCCGGTTATCTTGGGTTTATGCTATTAAAAAACAGCCCAAAAGTCAATAAATCCTTATTTGACAATAGGACGGTAACGTCGCGGGAGAAAAACAGCCAAAATAGGCTATTTTTGAGGGATATTATGGTATCCAAAACTAAATTAATTACGAAACCAGAGAATAACGGCTCCAGCGCTTTTCCCCCTCTTTTTTGAGAACACCCGATTGGACTAATGATAGAAGTTCACGCTGGATGGTTTTTTCACTTACGTCGGAAATAGATTGCGAGATGTCCTTTATAGTAACGTCTCCTTTTTTGGTCAGGATTTTTAATATGCTGTCTCGCCTGTTGTTTTTGGGCTTATGAACAGAGCTGTCCTTTTTAAACTCTGTTGTATTTTTCTTCCTTACCGTTGACTGTCTATTTATAAAGGACATTCTATTCTCATTTTTGTCCTTTATAAAATCATGTCCTTTATAGTCTTCCCTATTTTCAGCATTTGCGCCGTATAAATCTTTCGCTTGGGGCAAAGACATGTTTTTCCCGGTAACCTTAAAAAAATCCTCGCTAAGC
>JBAQPK010000397.1:0-2229 GCA_049305715.1 Desulfuromonadaceae bacterium
ATCGTATTGCGGGCCGGAGCATTGCCGGCGCCGGTGAAGATCATCCAGAACGTGACGGTCGGGCCATCTTTGGGACAGGACTCCATCAATAAAGGGCTGTATGCCGGTCTGATCGGGGTGCTGCTGGTTGTTGTCTTCATGGCTGTATATTATAAACTCTCTGGTCTGATTGCCGACCTGGGGATGATTCTGAACATACTGTACCTGATGGGAGCGCTGGCCGCACTTGGGGCTACTCTTACCCTGCCGGGCATCGCCGCCATCGTACTGCTGGTCGGCATGTCGGTTGACTCCAATGTCATTATCTTTGAACGTATCCGTGAAGAGCTCAAGCTGGGCAAATCGCCCAAGGCGGCCTTGGATGCCGGTTACGACAAGGCGTTTCTGACCGTTATGGACTCCCATATCACGACTCTGATAACGGCTGCTGTTCTGTTCCAGTTCGGTACTGGACCGGTCAAGGGGTTTGCGGTATCCTTAAGTCTGGGGGTTATCATCAACCTGTTCACCTCGCTGGTCGGTACCAAGGTGATCTTTGACATAATCCTGCACAAAGGATCAGCCAAAAAATTGAGCATATAAGGGGGAGTACCGTTCATGGAAATTCTTGGCAAGACCAACATAGACTTTATCGGCAAGCGGAATATTGCGTTTGTCATTTCGGCCATTATCTCGATTATCGGCATTATCGGCATCATCCAGATCGGTCGCGGCGCCGCCAACATGGGGATCGACTTTTCCGGCGGCACCGCCATTCAGTTGAAGTTCAGCAAACCTTTTTCCATCGCCGATGCCAGGACCGCCCTGCACAAACATGGCATAGCCAAGGCGGATCTCCAGGAAATCAAAGACGGCAACATGCTTCTGGTCAAGATGGCCGGGGCTGCCGTCGGCAAACCGTCCGAGATGGTTCAGGAGGCTTTTAAGACAGAGTTTGCCGGAAATCCCTTTACCGTTGAAAGTTCCACTGAGATCGGCCCTTCAATCGGGGACAAGCTGCGCAAGGATACTTTGATCGCCGTTTTACTTTCACTGCTGGGGATCATACTGTATATCGCCTGGCGTTTTGATCTCAAATTCGGCATCGGCGCTACGATTTCCACACTGCATGATGTCCTGGCCATGATTGCCGTTTTCTACCTGTTGAACAAAGAGATTAACCTGCTCTTTATCACGGCGGTACTGACAATCGCCGGTTATTCGCTGACCGATACGGTGGTTGTATTTGACCGCATTCGCGAGAACCTTCACAAAAATCTTAAAGGTGCAATGCATAACATCTTTAACAGCAGCATCAACGAGGTGCTGTCCCGTACCATCATTACCTCATTGACAACCTTTATAGCTGCAGCATCACTGTTTATATTCGGCGGCGAAGTCATCCACGATTTTTCTCTTGCGCTGTTGATAGGAATTGGGGTCGCCACGTATTCATCAGTGTTTGTCGCCAGTCCGATCGTGGTAATTCTTGAAAATCGTGCTTTGGCAAAAACGGCTAAAACCGCGTAAGCGGGTTATCCATTTATACGGAGAGGTGTCCTGTGAACAAAGAATCAACCTTGATAGCAGTTGTTGCCCTAGTCGTCGGATTGCTGGGGGGGTATTTGATCTTCAGCATCAGTAATGCCGGAAAAGTCCAACAGGCGAATACCGCTATTCCGGCCGGTGCCGGATCTCCCACTGACTATACGCAGCGTATTGCACAGGCAGAGAAGGTCGTTGCCCAGGATCCCAAAAATCTCAACGCCTGGATTTCTCTGGGTAATGATTATTTTGACACGGAGCAATCCCAGAAAGCGATCGAGGCGTACGGTAAAGCGCTGGAAATTGAGCCGAACAACCCGAATGTTCTGACTGACCAGGGTGTCATGTACAGAAAAGTCGGGTGGTACGACAAGGCGCTCGCTAATTTCGAAAAAGCCAACAAGTTCGATCCCAACCATCTGCAAAGCTTATACAACGCCGGAATTGTATATGCCGTTGATTTGAAACAGCCGGAAAAGGCGACCCCGTACTGGGAAAGGTATCTCAAGCTTGACTCAAACAGTCCGACCGCTATTCAGATTAAAAGTTTGATGGAACAATCTGGCAAGGGCTTGGCGCCACCAATGAAATAATTGAACCTAATCCCCCGCTTGTCGGGGGATTTTTTTTCTCAAATGGGTATGGAAAAGAATGCTTAAAAAATGGAGTATCAAAACGGCTGCCGATGCCGAGACCGGGGACCTC
>JBAQPK010000398.1:0-2792 GCA_049305715.1 Desulfuromonadaceae bacterium
GAAACTGTTCCAGAAGGTCGAGGGCATGTGAAACTGCCTGTATAAGATAATCAGATTTTTCTTTTTTTGCCATGAGACGATTCCTTTTCATGAATTAGAGTAATAGAAAACTACGTGCAACATACCAAAATATCTTCATTAATTAAAAAGCAGGCCAAAAATATCACTTTTGCAATAATTCTGCAAAATGTTAGAATATTGTTTTACAATTGTCAAGTGCGAAAAATTACTTTATATTTAAACCGATGGTACGGGCATCTTGTCTGCATGACAGTTCGTTTATAAAACATGTACGAGGGCGCTATGCTGAACCTAAGCAAAAAAATACTGGTGGCAATCGATGGGTCCCCCCAATCTGACAAGGCGGCTGAAGAGGCTGTCCGGTTTGCCGCCGGCAATCAGAGCCAGTTTAAAAGTCGAATTTATGCATTGCTCGTGCTGCCGAATGCACCGATTTCAACCTTTACCGACTTTGTACCGGCCACCCCGATGACCGAGACAAAAAAATGGGATGAGCTTCGGGAACGGATATTTTATGTCGTAGAAAAAAGCGCCGCCGAACACAATATCCAACTGGATATGATTGTTGAATATGGCGACCCTGCTGACAAAATAATCAGTCTTGCCAAACGTGAAGAAATCGATGTGATTGTTATCGGCAGTTCCGGCAAAGGTTTTATCCAGCGGCGAATCAAGGGGAGTATCTCCCATAAAGTTGCCAGTAATGCAGCCTGTTCGGTTTATATTGTCAGAGGTTGACTCATGTTTAGGTGCCGTTTCATCGGGTGCCTGCTTTCAGTCACGATCATTCTGCCGCTGTTGTCCGCCTCTGTCGTGGAATTGTACCGTTTATCTGGTTTTGATGTATGGTCTGTTCGGGGCTGCCGTTGCTGATAGTATGATGATTAATGCCCGGCCATTGAAACTACATATGAAAAATCTGCATTGCAATTACCGTGACACAACTTTTCACGATAGCTCATCGAGGATAATATTGTCAACCAAAGTGTCGCAAGCTGATTCTGCAGAAGCTCCGAAAAAACATCCCTGTACCGATTGCATCTGCTGCCAGTGGTGTTCGGATGACCGCTGCCGGCTCTGTCTGAGAGGTGCAAGCCGTTGTCGCCGAAAACTGTCCATAGCAGAACAGGTTGCGCTGTACGAGTCCCTGAATTCCTCGGATTCCTCGGATTCCGGTAAGTAAAAGCAGTGAATTTATATGGTTATGCGGCTGACTGCGTAGCCTGGATATAGTGTGCAATAGGGAAATAGTGTTATATTTTCAAACGTTAGAATAATTCTCTTGGAAATATCATTCGTAATATGCTAGAAATTGACGAGTTATCTAAAATTCAGGAGGTCGCAGGTGAAAAAAACAGCATTAGTAGTTCTCAGCATCGCCGCTCTCGCCCTTGCAGGGTGCAAAGACAAGCCACAGACCGAAGCCCCAGCCCCAGCTCCGCAGCAAGGTCAGATGCCGGCCGCAGCACCAGGCGGAGATCCTCACGCCGGTATGAAGGCTCAGGAAATTCCCGCAGGTGCCGGTAAAAAAGCAACTGTTACCCAGACCATGAACTCCGGCGGCTACACATACGTCGAAGCAGCTGACGAAAAAGGCGAGAAAGTCTGGCTGGCGCTGCCTGAGATCAAGATTGCCAAGGGTGACAAGATCGAATACCCGGAAGCTCCGCCGCTGGCTAATTTTCAGAGCAAAACTCTGAACAAGACTTTTGAAAAAATCTCCTTCATCCCTGGCGTCAGGATTGTGAAGTAAGTTTCAGAGTCCGAAGCACCGACGGGGTCATGCAAATGACCCCGTTTTTTTATGCCGGGGATTGAGCAGCTATTGATGGACCATGCTTCGGAACGATGTTCAGAACTTTGGCATAAAACTCTCTCGCTTTTTTTGTTCTGCCCAGCTCGGAATACAGATCTCCCAGAAGAAACCACCCCCACGGATTACCTGGCTGCAGGGTGGTAATCTCCCGCAATTCCTTTTCGGCACTATCAAAATCTCCCCGGCTGCGATACCACTCCGCGGCTATCACGTTGGTAGTGTAGCAGTATCCGAGTCGCTTCTTCTGCCGTTTGAAGCGTTCGGGATCATCCTGCTGATTTTTTGCCAGTTCTTCGAGGAGCGTAGCGGATGAATGTTCCCCTGGTGCAGATGAAACGTACAGGGCTGCCTGGCGTGAATCGGTAAAAATAGTGGCAGTGGCAGAGCCGGACGCCAGTGCGTTTTTATAGAGTTGCGTGCCCGGATAATAGGCGAGCGGCGAGACATAGCCGTCATCAGGATGGATGTGGCGGATAAGCTCGATTGTCTGACGAATGTCATCGCCGGTCTCTCCCGGAATGTCGCTGATCAGGTAAACTGAAAGGTTTATGCCGACCGCCCTGATCATCGCGCAGGCCTGCTCAATCTGCGGTGGAGTGATGTTTTTACCCAGCTGTTGAAGAATACGCGGCGATCCGGCTTCGATTCCGAGCTGAATGCATTCGCAGCCCGCCCTTTTCATTTCTGTCACCAGTTCTTCATCAATCGCGTTGACTCGCGACTGGCAGTTCCAGAGAACGTTGGCCTCATGTTTCTGCAAACGCGAGCAAAACTCGAGCACTCTCCTGCGGTCAGCTGTAAAGGTGTCGTCACGTATCGAAAAATATATCAGCCCATATTCGCGGCTGATATACTGAATCTCGTCAACAATTGCGTCCGGAGAACGGAAGCGAACCTTTCTACCCCAAAAATCGGGCGAACTGCAGAAATAACAGGTGGACGGGCAGCCTCGAGT
>JBAQPK010000399.1:0-6129 GCA_049305715.1 Desulfuromonadaceae bacterium
ATGGTGGGGCGCGTTTCTCAAAAGTTGCCGGAAGGGATCGAGGTTGAGTTTGATGGCCGCTATCGATCCATGTTTGCCTATAAAGCCAAAAATTATGCTCTGCAGGAGTATGACGGCAGGATCATCATCAAGGGGAGCGGGCTTCGTTCGCGCGGAATGGAACCGTATCTGCGGGAATTCATGCGGGATGTTATAGAGCTTTTGCTGGCCGGCAAAGCGGATATGGTGGAGCGGCTTTTTGACCGATACGCCGCCCGGCTCCGTTCACGCGTGCTGGATATCGCCTGGGTGGCCCGTAGCGAGGCACTCAACGAGTCGCCGGAGAGCTATCGTGAAAAGCTTCGAGCGGGCAAGCGCAATCATTCGGCCGCTTTTGAGATCGCTCTTGCTTCGGGCAAGACCTACCGTGCCGGTGATCACGTCAGCTACTATGTCAGCGGTTCCGGCAGGGATGCAACAGCGTATGAGCTGTGCCGTCCGGCCGCTGCTTTTGATCCGGCGCATCCGGATATCAACGTTCCGTACTACATCGAAAAGCTTCGCCATGTGCAAAAACGGTTTGAGCCCTTTTTGCCGAAAGAGCCGACCCTTTTTGATTTGTGATGCTTGCAAGGGGTGTTGCTTTATGGTAAGAGTCTGAAAAGAGATGAAAATTTACCGCTTCTTCGCACCTCGTAAAGGAGACCGTATGAAAAAGGTTCTGTTGATAGTTGTGTTTTTATCCGCTTTTGTTGCCTTGGCGCCGGGTCTGGCGACTGCCGATCAGCAGCCGGAAATGATTGCGGAGAAGATGGCCATCAAATTTACGAGGGGAGTCACCAATGCCGTCACCAGTATTGTTGAACTTCCGAAGCAGACGATCATGACCGGGCGGGACATGGGGCCGGTCGGCTATATCATCGGACCGCTCAAGGGGGTCGGGATGACTGTTTATCGGGGTGTGATCGGGGTGGTTGAAGCGGTCTTCTGCATGGTTCCGCAGCCCGGTTATTATGATCCGATGATTGATCCGGAATATGTCTGGCAGGGATGGGAACCGAAAAGAGACACGTCAAAGGTGGTCGCCGAGGATAAGTAGCGACCTTGGAGATATCGTACTAAATAGAAAAAGGCGAGTCCGCATACGGCTCGCCTTCAGGACAGCCGCTGTCGCAGAAACGTCTCGAATTCGGCACTGAACTCCTTCCGCTTGAGCGCCATATCAACGGTAGCTTTCAGAAAACCGAGCTTGTCGCCGCAATCGTGGCGTAACCCCTCAAACAGGCAGCCGTAAACCGGTTCTTCTTTTGACAGTGTCAGGATCGCATCGGTCAGCTGAATCTCTCCCCCTTTACCCGGCTCCTGATTCAGGAGAATTTCAAAAATCCGTGGAGTCAATACATAGCGGCCGATAATCGCCATGTCGGACGGTGCTTCAGCGCGTGACGGTTTTTCAATCATGTCGGTAACATGGAAGGTGCGGTCGCCGATCTGCTCCGCCGCCACGCAACCGTATGAAGATATGTTTTCCATCGGTACTTTTTCTAGCGCCAGTACCGATCCACCCTGTTGGTTGAAAACGTCCAGCAGTTGCCCGAGACAGGGGCGCCCGCTATCTACAATGTCATCACCGAGCAGAACAGCAAAGGGTTCGTTGCCGACGAAATCCTTTGCGCAGAGAATGGCGTGACCGAGTCCCAGAGCCTGACGCTGGCGAACATAGAAAATATTCACCATCTCGGCTATTTCACGTACGCGCGAGAGCTCCCGATCCTTCCCCTTGTCGTAGAGATGTGCCTCTAGTTCAACGGAAATATCGAAGTGATCCTCAATATTATGCTTGCCGCGACCGGTCACAAAAAGAATCTGTTCAATACCGGAAGCCACCGCTTCCTCGACGACATACTGCACCAGCGGCTTGTCAATCAGTGGCAGCATCTCTTTGGGGGATGATTTGGTAGCTGGGAGAAAACGGGTGCCGAGGCCTGCAACCGGGAAAACTGCTTTTTTTACCTTCATTTAGTAGGACCTCGCCGTTTAATGTATCGGCTTCTGACTTCATCTCCCTGGCATAACGCCACGATAGCGGGTATACGCAGAGGACTCAGTCCGATATAGGGAAGCAGTAGTATGTAACGGAGCGCGTTTATGAAAGAACCTTATGCCTTGACAAGCAGATTTGCCGGGCGTATACGGAAAGGCAAAACATAGGTGAACTGGTGATCCAAAGGCCGGGATTCTGATCAACGGCAACCGGACCCCGTAAAAGGGAGCCTTTTTTTTAGTGCATGCTCATAAGGTCACAGCGCACTACTGAATGAAGTATATCAATGTTTTTTTTAAGCAGCGCAGCATCCGCCGCCGGCACAACCGGCCGGTTTTGGTGCTTCAGTTTTAGGGCAGTAGCCGGTGTTAAACCAGCCGTCACCTTTCAGGCTAAAGGCGGTTGAGGATATCATCTTTTCCACGGAAGCGCTGCATTTCGGACACTGGCTGGCTGGTGGGTCTGAAAATTTCTGGCGCAGCTCAAATTGGTGTTCACAGCTTGTACAGCGGTACTCATACATTGGCATGGCGTTTCAACTCCTTTTACTGGTAAACAACGTACGGTTATTATAATGACCGTTGGCCTGTTTTGTCAATGTTGGCTCAATAAAATATACTGATAAACAAATTTGTACTGCAAGTAGGCGCACATTGTGCTTGCAAAATTAACAGTTTTTATACAGGGCCTCAACGGAATCTTTGCGACTGTCACATGAGCGTTGCTTTAGGCGGCTTTAAGCCCATCCAGGTGTAGTTTGCGTCGCTGTCTCCACTCAGGTTGATAGGCGCGGACCGCCAGGCAGAATTGCAATACCCCAGTTATTAGACCGGGTAAAGGGCGCAGTTCCGCCAAACAGCACAATACTATTTCCCGTTCTTTAAATTAATTTCGACCAAGCTTGACAAGCTGGTAATCGATGGTATTTGCACTAAGGATGAGTACGCCCCTGATTGATGTAATGGCTGAAATGATATGCTGGGGATTTTTCATCCGCTCGCGAAGGTCCTGTGAAAATTTATTGGAGAAAGGTGGTGAAGAAACGTAACAAGATTATGGGATAATGGATCGTAGTTTAATTACATGAAAGGAGGTTTCTGATGGCATTTAACCGAATTTTCTGCCTGCTGACCGGAACAGCGTTGCTGCTTGCTTCGACAGTGGCTTGGTCAGCAGAGATTCATGGCAGAAGCTCCACCCAGTTCACTTGGTACAACGATATCTTCACCGAGAAAAAGCAGGCCGAATTAGGTGAGTATCTGAGCTTGTCAATTACCAAGGTCGACAAGGACAACAAGCTTTCGTTCCAGGGGTATGGCCGGCTTACTCAGGATATCCGCAACGGTCAGGGGCTGGATGGCAGGCTCTATTATCTCTATGGGGACTATTCCAACCTGTTCGACAAGGTCGATATCAGGCTGGGTCGCCAGTTTGTCAATTATGCGGCGGGCAGCGCCCTGATCGACGGCGGCAAGTTCGACCTTAAGAATGTCGGTCCGGTGGCTTTTTCGGTCATGGGCGGCCGAAACATCATCTTCGACCTTGAAGGCGAGATCACCCGTTCCAAGGACTTTGCCTTCGGAGTCGCCGGATACCTTACCGGATACCGCAACACCGATGCTGAGCTCAGCTATTTCATGAAGTTCGACAAGGATGGACTTGCCCGGGACCAGCTTGGCGCATCTTTCAAACAGTACCTGCTCAACTCGCTCAAGATATATGGCAATGCACGCTTTGACTTGCCGAGTGAGACATTCAGCGAAGTGCTGGCCGGTGTCAAATATTTCCCGATTGCCGATCTTGTTATGACCGGCGAGTGGTACCAGAGCTATCCGACCTTTGATTCCACCTCGATTTACTCCGTATTTGCCGTCAGCCGCTATCAGGAAGGCGTCTTGCGGGTCGATTATACAATCAATGACATTATTTCTGTCAACGCCGGTTACAGCAAACAGGATTATGAAGGTGCTGGCGCCAGTGTTGTCGAAGTTGGTTGTCGTATTCGTCCCATCGAGAACCTGAGCGTGTCTCTGAACTATGATCACCGTAACGGTTATGGCGGTCGTCTCAACGGTGGCATCGCCGAAGTGGCTTACGAAGTGACCAAAAAACTGGAGGTTGCCGGCGGATTGCACTTCGACGTATACGAGCGCGACAAGTTGACCGGAGATGAAACCGCCCGCAAGTACTGGTTGGGTGGCAAGTACAGGATCAAGGACAACATGTCGGCGTCCGTCCGGGTTGAAGACAACGTGAATGCCCGTTACAAGGAAGACTATTCCGGGCGCATGGCCTTCAACTACGACTTTTAGAAAGGGGGGACATACGTGAAAAAAATTGTATTTATCATTGCAGTGCTCGGTTTCGGACTGGTATCCATGCAGCAGCAGTCCTATGCCGACAAAAAAGTGTCCCACGCCGAATACGCCAAAATGGGGATCCGTGAGTGCACTAGCTGCCATAAGAGCGAAGGTGTGTCACCCAACCATGATGCAGACTTTCAGCGTGGGCATCGCGTGCTGGCCGGTAAGGCCGGCAATAACTGCAATCAGTGCCATGACCAGTCATGGTGCCTTGATTGCCACCAGGGAGGATTGCTGAACGGCACCAACCTCGAAAAAGGGAACTTTGGCCGCGACTCGCATCCAAAGAGCCACCGCAGCGACTTCATCAGCATCCATCCGATACAGGCTCAGAATAACCAGCAGCAGTGCAACCGCTGCCACGACCAGAAATATTGCAATTCATGTCACAGCCGCTTCCCCAAGGGGTCCTTGAAGATCAAGTCCCACAACCCGCTGGGGAGCGGGTCACAACAGTACGTGGCCACCAACTGGAGATCGGAGCACTCGACCGAGGCGCGCCGCAACCTGCAATCATGCCAGACCTGCCACCCCGAGGGGGATGTCTGCATACAGTGCCACTCGAGCGGCAAGGTTCGTCCGCACCCGCGCAGCTGGAAATCCGGCAATATGAAAGACCGGACCAACGATAAGGTTTGTCTGAAGTGCCACATACCTGGAACATATTGATTCTAACACCACAACAGAGGAGGAAAGCTATGAGTATCAAGAAGTTTAGTATGATGCTGTTAAGCGCGATGTCATTGGCCGCGATGTTAAGCGGCTGCGGATCGTCCAACAAAGAGGGGAGTGTTAACCTCGGGGGGGTGGCAAAATCTGACGAAAGCGGTTGCCGTGTCTGTCACTCAACAACACTTGACCCCGCAATCTCCAGCCCTATCGTTCAGGATTATTTAGCTTCGCCGCATAACCTGGTGCCGAATGCAAAAAGTCATTACCCGGATGGTATCGGTTGCCAGGGCTGTCACGGCGGCGGATCCCAGCACAATGGTGTCGGACCGATCCCTTATCCCAATCCTGATGCAGCCGGAAAGTGTTTTGAGTGCCACCAGAACTATCTGCCTGCAGCACACTTCACAAGCACGGGAACATCAGCCATGTACATCGGCGTTGATAAATCCTGCAAACCCTGCCATGCTCCGCACAAGAACAATAAAACAGTGCGGCACACTGAATGGGCTGAATCCGGACACGGCAAAGTGACCGGTGAGGCTTGGTCGCACTATGACTTTACGATCAGGGATACCTGCAACTCCTGTCATACTGCCGCCGGTTTTGCGAAGGTTGTGAACAACAACTTTACCGATAAGAAAGCCCTGTCAACCACTACCCTCGGCAAGCAGCCCCTCAGATGCGACGGGTGCCACAGCAGCAACGATTACAAGAACAGTGTCCGTCAGCTCTCCACTGCCTATGCTGCCCCCTACACACCGTCTTTGGGCGCATCGAAGATATTCCCCGGCAAGGATGTTATCGGCAATTCGCAGCTGTGCATTCCCTGTCACGCCGGCCTGGACAGCGGTGCAACAGTTGAAGCGCTTGATGTAACAAAGATGAACAATACTGGCTTTATAAACTCGCACTACATGGCTGCTGCCGGTTTAATGTATGTTAAAAATGGTTTTACTGGTTTTCTTGATCCTGCTACTGTGATCGGTACTAGCACCTATGGTGCATCACTGAAAGCAACTGACGATGGTGGGGCGCTCAGTAGTACCCACCGCAAGCTGGGAACTGCTGCTA
>JBAQPK010000400.1:0-3369 GCA_049305715.1 Desulfuromonadaceae bacterium
AACCACTGCCGTATGATTTTTGGGGAAATTGAACGTGCCTAGAAGTTCAAGCATTCGACCGGTCAGATCGGCGGTCGGCGGATCAATTAATGCCTCCAGATCGGCAAATGGGATCTTGTTCAGAAGATGTTTTGTGTTGTCTTTATCAAATGCTCCCCAGCCGCCATTTTCGCTTTGCATCCCGAGACACCAGGTGATGCCGCGCTTGATTGCCTGCTCTTTCTGTTTCTTATCGCGAACCTTGATGTCTTTAAGCGCCAGCATGACAAACCCGGAGTCATCAACATCAGGATACCAGTCGTTCAAAAATTCAAACGCCCACCCCCCCGGCTCAAGATCGGGAGATTTTACTCGCCAGTCCCCTTTGAGTCGAACCTCACGATCCAGCAGCCACTGGGCTGATTTAATCAGAGCCGGATGGTCGGCCGGAACACCCGCCTCCTGGAGTGCCACCATAACCAGCGCAGTGTCCCACACGGGAGAAATACACGATTGCAGTACAAGACTATTCTCATCTTCGATACAGAAGTTTGCAAGCGCTTCGAGTCCGTTTGCTACAACCGGATGATCATTGGCATACCCGAGGCAATGCAGCGCCAGAATAGAGTTAAGCATGGCCGGCTGGATTCCACCCCAGTCACCACTCGGCTCCTGATGGTCCAGTATCCACTGTTCCGCGAGAGCAACAGATTTTTTCTTTAATGGACGGATGGGGGATGATTCATAAATTTTAAGCAGGTGGTCTACGCCAATAAAAAAGTTCTTCCAGCTCACTATCCCGTCCTGACGGGAAAACGAATAATCAGTGGGACGGGGCGGTCGGACAAAAAGCTCCTGAACTCTGGCTCGCGGTGGCAATTTTCTGACCGGATTCTCCGACATGACAATAGAAAGTGGAATAATTGTGGAGCGCGACCAACTGGACAACTCGAATACATTAAAATACGCCCATTCCGGAAGCATCATGAGCTCTATCGGCATAGACGGCACTCCCAGCCAGGAGAATTCGCCGAACAATGCCAGAAAAACTTTTGTAAACACACGCGCCTTAAGAATTCCGCCTTTGGAAAGAATAAAGTCACGGGCACTGCACATAATCGGATCGTCAGCAGTGTAACCGGCCAGCTTAAGGGCAAAATAGGCTTCAATAGTTGTTGAAAGATCTCCCGGACCCCCAAACCAGATCGACCAGGCTCCATCTTTTGTCTGTTTGCTCAAAATATAATGCGTCATTTTCCGTTCACGCGGTCTGTCAACCATGCCCAGAAAATGGAACAGCATTAAATATTCCGCCGTTATGGTTACGTTCGATTCGAGTTCTGCCCACCAGTAACCATCAGACATCTGCTCGCGAATAAAGAAATCCCTGGTTCGTTCAATGGATCTATCGAGTGGATTCTGTGCATCTCCACCCATTTTTTTCCAGATTGTAGAAGGAAGATGATGGACTTTCCCAGGAACTTTACCTGCAGAATCAGGGTCAGCATCAGCCGCCTGAATATTAAGCGAAGTAAGAGAGTTTGAAATTGAATACTTATGCATTTTAATCCAGCCCCGCTCCCCAACCCACCAGCACTCACATTCTTTACTAAGTGGATTACTCACCCTATAAAGCCTCGATTAGTAGCATAATACAGCATGGTTGTATATTTTTTTTCATTTTCAAGTACACCCATGAGCATGTTCCTTGTCCAACCGAGCGATACCCGGCTATGATGCAAATCAATAAAAATCAGGTCCCACTCCCAGTAACCACTTTACGCTGTTTACCAGGACGGAACCGTTATGCCACGTTTCTTATGCAAATTTTTTGAAAAAACATACTCCGCCGATCCCCATAATCTTGAAAGTCTTTATAATTGCGGTTACATTTAAGCATTCGACCTGAACGACATCCCGAAAGCCTTCGTTATGTGGCGCTTGTACCTATGATCAGGCTCAAAAAGCGAAATGGCCCTGCAGGTGCAGTCATTCATAGAGCAGTATGGAAAATAACTGCACATAAAGCAGATGAATTTGATTCTGTTTTTTGGCTCAGTGTGATAGTTTATCGATTCATTCACCTTGCGCCCGTAGCTCAGCTGGATAGAGCACCAGGCTTCGAACCTGGGTGTCGGCCGTTCGAATCGGTCCGGGCGTACCATCTATTTCGAAACTGATAACTCAATCAGCGGTTATCAGTTTTTTATTTACCTGCCATATACAGGCACATACCTTGACAATAAAGGATGTGGAATGTATAGTTGCGCGGGTAGCATGGCCATGAAGAAGCGTTTCAATCGTAGCCGGTTATTTAGTTTATGCGCTCGTAGCTCAGCTGGATAGAGCAACGGCCTTCTAAGCCGTAGGGTGTAGGCCGTAACACATTATAATTATTGATATTTTTAATAAAAGTCGCGACTTTTGTCGCGACTTTTTGTTTTACACCCTGCGCCCTACTCCTGCTCCACAGCGACTCTACAGAACAAGCCACATTACTGCAGGTGGAGACGCACACGCTCCAGCGCCTGGAACATCAAGTCAACCTTGTGTTTCAGGTGGTGGAAGTCAACCCATAACTCGCACTGGCCTTGCGGCTCGACATCATGGTACCGGAAAGCGGTCGAACGCGGATCGATCTTGTGGAACTCCATAATGCGGTCACGCAGCCAATTGAGATGGTCGGTGCGAAAGCGACCTTCGACATGAGGATGCAACTCATCCCAGAGTTTGTCCAATCCATGCTGTTTTTTTGTCCCCGGTATCACTGCCTTGAGAAAGACCTCCAACGCATGCCGATAACAGAACAAGATGGGATAGGCCGCCTCCCATGATTCTCGTCTCGCCAATGCGGTGTCCAACAAGCGGTCACCTGCTGCCCGAAATGCCCAAGCAACCTCGACTCCATACATTCCGCCCATGCCGACAACAAGCAGGCCGAAATGAAACTCTTGTTCGCCGAGCCCATCTGGCGGGTCCTCGAAAATTAGACGATCAAGGTCAAAAGGCGCTGTCGTCATACCACCTCCGCCCCAGGAGCTGATTCGTTTGTTTCCTGGGTATGACCAATGACGCACCTGGTCGAAGTTATTTGACTAACGCCGCTCAAAATGATGTCATCAGATGCCGCAAGTTTTAGTCTGGCGGCCGGATCCTGGATCAGGACGACTTCGATGGGAGCCCCGTTGTTCGACAGATTCCCGACAAGGGCGAGCCAGAAGTTGCCGCGCTCCCTCACAGCCCTCTCGTACTCGGCGGCAGTAAGCGATGCCCTGTCGCCAATTGGGTTGGCCGAGGCCTTGAGCTCGAAGAAGCGCTTCAATTCCTCACGGGTCTGCACCGCATCCGCACCAACCCCACGCGCAGCCCGGTAGTCGTCGAAGACCGTCT
>JBAQPK010000401.1:0-6045 GCA_049305715.1 Desulfuromonadaceae bacterium
GAGCTGATCGGCGCACCGTTCAAGAACTACTTCACCGATCCGGAGCGGGCCGAGAAGAGTACCAAGCTGGTGCTGCGAGAGAAGAAGGTCACCGACTACGAACTCACCGCCCGCGCCCGGGACGGCAAGGAGACGGTGGTCTCCTTCAATGCCACGACCTTCTATGACCGGGACCGCAAGCTGCAAGGCGTCTTTGCCGCGGCGCGGGACATCACCGAACGCAAACGCCTCGATCAGGTGCTGCAGGAAAAGAACCTCGAACTGGAGAGCGCTCGGTCGGTGGCGGAAAAAGCCAACCGCGCCAAATCCGAATTCCTTTCGAGCATGAGCCATGAGTTGCGCTCCCCGCTCAATGCCATCCTCGGCTTCGCCCAATTACTGGAGTCCGCATCACCGCCGCCAACGCCAGCCCAAAGGGAGAGTATCGACCAGATTCTCAAGGCGGGATGGTATCTGCTGGAGTTGATCAACGAAATTCTCGATCTCGCGCTGATCGAGTCGGGCCGGTTGTCGCTGTCGCTGGAACCGCTGTCGCTGGTCGACGTCATGCAGGAATGCCAGACCATGATTGATCCTCAGGCGCAAAAAAGCGGTATCAGCATGAATTTTCCCCGGTTTGAAATCCCGCTCTTTATTCATGCCGATCGCACCCGGGTGAAGCAGGTGCTGATCAACCTTCTCTCCAACGCGATTAAATACAACCGGCCGCAGGGGACGGTCGAAGTGACGTGCAACCCCAGCAGCACAAAACGGATCCGTATCAGCGTACATGATACCGGCGATGGCCTCTCTACCGGGCAGTTGTCCCAACTTTTTCAACCTTTCAATCGTCTCGGCCAGGAAACCAGAGCCGAGGAAGGGACCGGCATCGGTCTGGTGGTGAGCAAGCGGCTGGTCGAATTGATGGGGGGCGAAATCGGTGTGGAGAGTACGGTCGGGGAAGGAAGTATCTTCTGGCTCGAACTGGAGCTGGCGGCGGCACCATCACCTGTGGTCGGCGCCGCACCTCCGCTGTTGCATCAAGCGCATGTTCAGCATGGCACCGCGCTGCGCACCCTGCTCTATGTCGAGGACAACCAGGCCAACATGAAGCTGGTTGAACAACTCCTCGCGCGGCGCCCCGATATGCGCTTGTTGAGTGCTACAGATGGCCGGACCGGCATTGAGATGGCGCGCAACCACCTGCCGGAGGTGATCCTGATGGATATCAATCTCCCCGGCATGAGCGGTATCCAGGCGCTGAAAATTCTGCGGACCGATCCGCTGACGGCGTCCATCCCGGTTCTGGCCATCAGTGCCAACGCCATGCCCGACGATGTCAAGAAAGGCCTGGAGGCGGGATTTTTCCGCTATCTCACCAAGCCGATCAATGTCAACGAGTTCATGGAGGCGCTGAATCTGGCACTGGAAGTTGCGGATAATGGAGGAGACAACGAAAGGGGCGGGGGGCTTCATGCCGGTAAGTGACGCTGATATTCTCAATGCCGAGATTCTGATCGTTGACGATCTGGAAGCCAATGTGAAGCTCCTCGAACAGCTGTTGAGGAATGCCGGTTATCTGTGTATTACGACGACGCGGGATCCCCATGCCGTCAGCGACCTGCATCGCGTCAATCACTACGACCTGATTCTGCTCGATCTGCGCATGCCCGGCATGGATGGTTTCCAAGTGATGGAGCGCCTGAAGGAGATCGAAACGGACGGCTATCTGCCGGTCCTCGCCGTGACCGCCCAGCCGGCGCACAAGTTGCGAGCGCTGCAGGGTGGCGCGAAAGATTTCATCAGCAAACCGTTCGATCTGGCCGAAGTGCTGGTGCGGGTGCATAACCTGCTGGAAGTTCGCCTGTTGCACGAGGCGGCCCGCAATCAAGCCCGGATGCTGGAAGAGCTGGCGCTGAATGATCCGTTGACCGGCCTGGCGAATCGCCGCCTGCTCGCCGATCGCATGGCGATGGCCCTGGTCCATGCCAGCCGGAATAGTAGTGCCATGGCGGTGGTTTATCTCGATCTCGACGGTTTCAAGCAGATCAACGACACCTTGGGGCATGGCGTCGGTGACATCCTGCTGAAAATGGTCGCCGAGCGTCTCGTGGCAACGGTCCGCGCCGAGGATACGGTGGCGCGCCTGGGGGGGGACGAATTCACTCTTGCCCTGTGGCACGTCACCGGGAGCGACTATGCGACCGCGGTGGCGGAAAGAGCGATCGAGGCCCTGGCGCAACCTTATGACATCGAAGGCCATATTGTCACCATCACCGCCAGCGCCGGGGTCAGTATCTACCCCGACCATGGCGAGGACGAAGAGACGCTGATGAAGAGTGCGGATCTGGCCTTGTACGCGGCCAAGGCCGCCGGCAAGAACGCCTGGCGAATCGCGGAGCGCACCGCCCTGCCAGCGACAGACCGACGTTGACATGTGAATGATCAGGGAGGAATTCAATTGAAGCAGACCGCGGCAACTGAAAAAGCGCCGAGTATAATGCAGGCCTCAGAGGTGAAACGATCTCTCAGAGACGCGGAGCTTCGTTACCGGGGACTCTTCGAATCTGTCCGGGACGGTATTTTGATCATGGATGCCGAAACCGGCATCATAAGCGACGTCAACCCGAGCCTGATCCATATGTTGGGCTATGCCCGGGAAGATTTTGTGGCAAAGAAGCTATGGGAGATTGGTGCGATTGACGATATCGCCGGCGGCCGGGCATGCTTCCACGAGTTACAGAAAAACGAACATATCTGCCCGGAAAACCTGGAGTTCAAAGCGAAAGACGGCCGCCCGGTACAGGTGGAATTGGCCGGTAACGTCTATCAGGTTGGCGACGGGAAGATTCTCCAGTGCACTATCCGCGACATCGGAGATCGTAAACGGGAAGAGGACGCCTTGCGTGCAAAGGAGGAAGCCCGCTTGTCGCTGATCGAAAATCTGGAGACGTACTGGATGCTGATCGAAAATCTCCCGGTCGGCGTTATCATCCATGCTCCCGATTCAAAGGTAGTACAGTGCAATTCCGAGGCGTCGCGTCTGCTGGGCATATCGTCGACTGACCTGCTGGGCAAGGACGCCCACGATCCGGAGTGGCGCTTTGTTTGCGAGGACGGTAACCGCTTGTCCGTTGACCGGTTCCCCGTCAGTCAGGTAATCACCTCCGGAGGTGTGCTGAAAAATTTCGTCATGGGGATTGTCCCTGGCGGTGACGCGGAACACACGTGGGTACTGGTGAGCGCCTATCCCGAGTTTGACAGCGACAGCCTGCTGCGGCAGGTTGTCGTAACGTTTGCGGACATCAGCGATATCAAGCGTGCGAATGAAAGGATCCGGCGGCATCTTGAACATCTGACCGCGCTGGTCGAAATTGACCGCGCCATCAACTTCAGTTTTGATCTGAATCTCAGTCTGACAACACTCCTCACCCATGTCATTATTCAGTTGGGGGTTGATGCAGCCGACGTGCTGCTGGTTAACCGCACGACCCGGACACTGGAATACGTTGCCGGCCGCGGGTTCCACACCAAAGCCATCGAAAATGTCCGCCAGCCTCTGGGTGAGGGGTATGCCGGCCGAGCCGCACAGGAGCGTACCACCGTTCATGTTCCCGATCTGGCAAAGGAGCAGGACAAATATCTGCGCCAGATGCTGATGGCGGGCGAGAATTTCGTCACCTACCACGGTGTGCCGCTGATCGCCAAAGGCCGGATCGTAGGAGTGCTGGAAGTCTTTCACCGGACAAGGCTCAAACGTGATCAGGAGTGGCTCGACTTCCTCAAGGCCCTGGCCGCCCAAGCGGCGATTGCCATCGACAATGTCACTCTGTACGATAACCTGCAGCGTTCCAACACCGAACTATTCCAGGCGTATGACGCCACCATTGAAGGGTGGTCGCGGGCACTGGAACTGCGCGACAACGAGACTGAGGGACACACGCAGCGGGTTGCCGTATTGACCGTCAAGCTGGCCCGCCTGTTCGGACTGAGCGATGCGGAACTGGTGCAGGTCCGCTGGGGGGCGCTGCTCCATGACATCGGCAAGATGGGCATACCTGATGAGATCCTGCTCAAACAGGATACTCTGACCGAGGCTGAATGGGTCGTGATGAAAAAACATACCGTTTTTGCCTACGAAATGCTTTCCCCCATCCGTTACCTCCGCGCGGCTCTCGACATCCCCTATGCCCACCATGAAAAATGGGACGGCACCGGTTACCCGCTCGGCCTGAAAGGGGAACAGATTCCGCTGGTGGCGCGCATTTTTGCCGTGGTTGATGTCTGGGATGCGCTCCGTTCCGACCGCCTTTACCGTACCTCCTGGTCAGTTAAAAAGGTGCGCAAACACATCAAGTCGCTGGCAGGGACGCACTTCGACCCGCACGTTGTAAAGGTGTGCCTTGATTCGGATGTCCTCGTGGATTGAGGCAATGAAGAATAGCATCATGATGCACCCTGTTATTGGCCGGCAGGCTAGGACACTGGAGCCTGAACTGCACCATGGGAACGAAGGATGAAGGCTCTGGCCAGAAGCCGGGGGTGTCCGGCGGTATGATTGTGATGATTGTATTGGCATAGCTCGTGAAATCTGATACGTGATACGTTCCGTCACGTCGAGGGTCCCGCGGATGCGACTCCCTTCAATGCGTTGATTAAACTGATGAAGGAGGACATGTTCATGCGACACGGGTTTCCGCTGCTGTTGGCTCTTTTGTTTTCAACCCTGCCTGTTTTTAATGCAACTGCCGATGCCGGAGACAGGCTGCTCGTCTTTGCCGGAGCGGCCGGCAAGCCCCCGACTGAAGAGGCGGCAAAGGTTTTTCAAAAGAAGACCGGGGTGAAGGTTGATCTTGTTTTCGGCGGCTCGGGTTTCGTGCTCTCCCAGATGATGCTGGGTAAAAAGGGGGATATCTTCTTCCCCGGTTCATCGGATTTCATGGAGATCGCCAAAAAAAAAGGGGCGGTCTTTCCCGAAACCGACCGGAAAGTGGTCTATCTTGCCCAGGCCATAAACGTGCAGAAAGGGAATCCGAAAAAAATTCGTAACCTTCGCGACCTCCTCCGGCCGGGACTCAGGGTCGCCATCGCCAATCCCGAGGGGGTCTGTGTCGGGCTCTATGCGGTCGAGACGATTGAAAAGGTGTTCTCCCCGGCGGAAAAGGCGGCCTTCAGAAAAAATCTGGTAAATTATACCGAAAGCTGCGAGAAGACCGCCACCGCCGTCTCGCTGAAAGCCGTGGATGCGGTCATCGGCTGGAGCGTTTTCCAATACTGGGATCCGCAGCGGATCGAAACCGTCCCCCTGAAAGCCGATGAAATCAGCCGCATCGGCTATATTCCGGTTGCCATAGCCAGATACACCCGTAACAGGGCCCGTGCCCAGCAGTTCATCGATTTCATGCTCTCCGGGGAAGGGCGCGCCATCTTCAAAAAATACCACTACTTCATGACCCCGGAAGAAGCGGGTGCCTGGATCGGGTCAAAGAAGCCGGTCGGCGGCGAATATTTCCTCCCGGCGGAGTGGATCCGTAAATGAGCCTGAAAAGAGTCTCTATCCTGTTTGCGTTCAGTACCTTTGCCCTGTTTGCCGTGCTGGTGCTCTCGCTGTTCTATTTTTACCGGGGCGCCCTTTTCATGGAGATCCTGCTCTCCGAGAGGACGCTTTTCTCCATCCGCCTCAGCGTTTACTCGGCAACGGCCGCGGCGCTTCTCGCCACGTTTTTTGCCATCCCCTCCGCCTATGCCCTGTCCCGCTGCGATTTTCCGGGAAAAGACGCCGTCGACACCGTGCTGGAGCTGCCGATGATCGTCTCTCCCGCAGCCCTCGGGGCGATGCTCCTCATCTTCTTCAACAACCCGGTTGGCAGCTGGCTCCAGGGAGGAGGGGCGCAGTTCGTATTCGACGGCAACGGGATCATACTCGCCCAGTTCGTGACGACACTCGGCGTCGCCACCCGCCTGATCAAGGCGGCGATGGATGAAATCCCCCGGCGCTACGAAGAGGTGGCTCAGACTCTTGGCGCATCCCCGGCAACCGCGTTTTTCACGGTGACGCTGCCGCTC
>JBAQPK010000402.1:0-3271 GCA_049305715.1 Desulfuromonadaceae bacterium
GCTTCGACGGGCGTTTACATACGATCTTTCCCGGATCGTGGATTAACGGCACCTACGGAATCTGGATCGGCCATCCTGAAGAGAACCTGGCCTGGGATCTGATCGCGCAGGCTCGCGAGGCCGCTGTTTCCGCCAATCCTCTGGTCGCCTCTGCTCTTCTGAGCGGGGATCCTTCCGCGGACGCCACTGCCGAGGCAGTCTGCCGTTCTCTGTACGCTGCCGAAGGGAGCGACTGGTTCTGGTGGTATGGGGATGACCATTTTTCACCCCACAGCGACCGTTTCGACCGTCTTTTTCGCCAGCACCTGATGCATGTCTACCGGCTTTTGGGACAGGCCCCTCCCCGCCTGTTGCTGGAACCGATCAAGAAGAAGAACCCGGCAGGATTGATCCGGGTGCCGGCGGCATTTATCGAGCCGGAGATCGACGGCAGGATCAGCGACTACTTTGAATGGCTGGCTGCCGGGCTGTATGATCTGACCCGCCAGGGTTCCGCCATGCACTCATCCGACCGAATGCTGCAGAGCATCTACTATGGGTATGACAGCGACTCTTTCTTTATCAGGATCGACGGAATTCAGGACCTCTCCCTCCTGCTGAAAGAGGACGATGTACTCAATCTGCACCTGATCTATGACCACGATTACCGGCTGCAGCTGCAGATGAAGAACGATGGGGGGCTGCTGCAGACCAAGGAAAACGGTGTCTGGACGCCGACCGGCAGTTACTGCCGCTGGAAGATCGCCAGGATCTGTGAAATCTGCATCCCGCTGAGCAGCATCAAGCTGGCGCGGGAAAGCAAGCTGTTTGTTTCGGTGACGCTGGTGCGCGATAACGAGGAGGCCGGCCGTTGGCCGAGCGATGCTCCGCTAATGTTATATTATGCCGGGGCAGACATCGAACTTGACAACTGGCTGATTTGACGTTGGTTTGTAAATCAATACACAATTCAAAATCCAAAATTCAGAATCAGGAATTATTTTGTAGGAGAAAGCATGTCCGAACTGCGCTGGGATCCGATAAAACTGCACTGGGTGATAATCGCCACCGAACGTGGCCGCCGCCCCCGTGATTTTCAGGTAGAGCCGGAGCAGAACGGGATGACAGCCTGTCCTTTCTGTTATGGCAACGAGGATAAAACCCCGCCGGAGATTTTTGCCGTTCGCCCCGACGGTCAGCCCAACGCCGCCAACTGGCGGGTACGGGTGATTCCGAACAAGTACCCGGCCCTGCGGGTGGAAGGTGATCTTAACAACCGCGGTTACGGCATGTATGATGTCATGAACGGCATCGGTGCCCACGAGGTGATCATCGAAACTCCTGATCACAACCGGATGCTGGCTGATCTGACGGTCAATGAGGTGAACGATGTACTGATCGCGTATCGACATCGCTATCTCGATTTGCGCAAGGATTTTCGCTTTCGCTATATGGTTTTGTTCAAAAACCACGGCACACGGGCCGGCGCGTCCCTCCGCCATTCTCACAGCCAGCTGATTGCGGTGCCGCTTCTGCCGCCGGTGGCAAGTACCCAGCTGAAAGTTGCCCGCAATTATTTCAGTGACAAGGAACGTTGCGTTTTCTGCGATCTGATCGAGTTTGAGCTGCGTGAAGGGGTGCGGGTAGTCAAGGAGTTTTCCAACTTCGTGACGTTGACCCCATACGCATCCAGCTCGCCATTCGAACTGCGCCTCTATCCCAAGCGCCACAGCCATGACTTTGCCCTGATGAACGATGCCCAACTGGCTGAACTGGCGGTGGCAATGAAGGACATGCTGCTGCGGGTCAAGACGGTGCTGCGCGATGCGCCCTATAATTTTATTCTGCACACCGCTCCCCCGATGCATCGGCGCCCCGGCAAACCTGAACATTGGAACTCGCTGGAGTATGATTACCACTGGCACATCGAGCTGGTGCCCCGTCTGACGCAGGTGGCCGGCTTCGAGTGGGGCACCGGTTTTTACATCAACCCGACTTCGCCAGAGGATGCCGCCCTGTTTCTGCGGGAAGCGGATGTCTGAGATACGCGCGACTCTCGACTCCCTCTATGCTTCCCGGTCCCGGCAGCATCTGGACAATGATCCGCTTTCATTCTGCCACCGCTACACCGACCCGGCGGATCGCGAGATTGCCGCGGTGGTCGCGTCATCGTTTGCCTACGGTTCAGTCGTCATCATCCTCCGTACGCTGGAAACGATCTTTGGCGAGATGGGGAGGTCGCCGCGGCGGTATGTAGAGCAGTTCGACCCCCAGGCAGGTTCTCACACCTTTTCCGGCTTCAAGCACCGCTTCAATGACGGCCACGACCTCTGCGCGCTGCTCTGGGGGATGCGGCAGATGGTGGAGCGGGCAGGGAGCATCGGCGCGTTTTTTCTGCGGGGTCACAACGATGCAGACGATGACGTAAGCGGATCCCTGAACCGCTACTCAGACGCTGTACTGGCACTCGACTATTCGGCCGTTTTCGGGACATCCGTCATCCCGCCCGACTCCTACTTCCCGTTCCTGTTCCCTGCCCCCTCTTCCGGCAGTGCCTGCAAGCGGCTCTGCATGTTTCTTCGCTGGACGGTTCGCCCTGCCGACGGCATCGACCTTGGTTTGTGGGAAGGGGTCTCTCCGGCCCAGCTGGTTATCCCGGTCGATACGCACGTCAGCCGCATCAGCCGCTATCTCGGGTTCACCCGCAGAAAGTCGGCAGACTGGCGCATGGCGCAGGAAATTACGCGTGCCTTGCGCTCCTTTGACCCGGACGATCCGGTTAAATATGATTTTTCTCTGGCTCATCTCGGCATCAGTGACGGCTGTGACGGAAAGAACCCGAGTCGTTGCGGATCATGTCCGATTGCCGGAATATGTGGGCAAAACCTGACTAAATAGTCGGAATGTCGCGGCGTAATGATTTGACACTCCGCGCCCTTTCTGATATAGGACTAGCGCAGTTTCAGATAGTTCCGTCAGTTACCGGGGAATAAGCTGTCATCATCGAGGAGTCGCGGATGATCATCCAATGCGAAAAATGTCAGACCAGATTTCGACTTGACGATTCCAGGGTCACTGCCAAGGGTGTAAAAGTTCGCTGCACCAAGTGCAAGCATGTATTCACGGTGCGGAATGAAGATGCCGGAGCGGAACTATTTGAACCGGAAGGAGGAATGTTCGGCTTTTCTATCCCTGTTGCGCAGGGGAAAACGCCGGCTGCAGATTCCGAAGAACAGCGGTTCGCAGAGGAATCAGTTCCGGATGCTCCCGCGGCCGCCGGACCTTTTGGTGA
>JBAQPK010000403.1:0-7004 GCA_049305715.1 Desulfuromonadaceae bacterium
GTACATCAATGTTGGCTCAAATCTTAACGGGATTGGTCTGTTTGTTTTTCCTGACGTGCGGGGTGAGCACGGCCCGGGCCGCGTTCCAGGGGCCGCTGGAAACCCCCGCGGTCATGAGTTCCCTGGCAACGAAGAGCCGACTCACGGCGGTTGCCCACAGCGGCAGCCGACTTGTGGCAGCAGGGCCAAGGGGGGCTATGCTCCTCTCCGAAGACAACGGAAACACGTGGAAGCAGGTGGCCGTGCCGGTCAGTTCGAACCTGGTGGCCGTGCATTTCCCGACCCCCGAGCAGGGTTGGGCCGTCGGGCACGAAGGCGTCATCCTGCACAGCAGCGACGGCGGCCGCAGCTGGACCAAACAGCTCGACGGCAACCAGGCGGCCAAGACGATCCTGTCCCATTATGAGAAACTGGCGGCAGCGGGCGATGCCGCTGCAGCCAAGGCTCTCCCGGATGCCCAGCGCTTTGCGCAGGAGGGGGCCGACAAACCTTTTCTGGATGTGTGGTTTGCCAACGAGAAGGAAGGTTTTGCCGTCGGCGCGTTCAACCTGATCATGCGCACGACCGATGGCGGTAAGACGTGGCTACCCCTGATCGAGCGCACCGATAACCCGAAAGCCTTGCACCTGTATGCGGTCAGGGGGAACGGCGAGGAGGTCTACATTGCCGGCGAGTTGGGGCTGTTGCGTCGCTGGGACCGCGCAAGCCAGCGCTTTGTGGCGCTGCAGTCGCCGTACCCGGGAACCTTTTTCGGCCTGCTGGTCAAGGATAAAACCGTGATTGCCTTTGGCATGCGCGGCAATGCGTTCAGCAGCAGCGACCGCGGGAAGAGCTGGCGCAAGCTGGATACCAAAACCACGGCCGGTCTTACCGGCGGTGCAATCCTTGACGACGGTCGCGTCGTCCTGGTGAGCCAGGACGGGAAAGTCCTGGTGGCCGGCGCCGGCAGCGAAAGCTTCCTGCCTGCGAAGGTAACAAAACCCATGGCGTTTTCCAGCGTGGCGCCCGCCGGCAAGAACGGCATCGTCGCGGTGGGTGCCCAGGGTGTCATAACCGAATCACTTAACTAGCTAAAATTATCTATCAGCGAGGCTTAGTATGGCAATTCAAACAGATCAAGTTGATGCAATGCCGGTTGTGGCCGACCCCAGGGACTTTGACCAACGTTCAGGCAACCTCCTGGAGCGTGTGGTCTTCAACCACCGGCACTGGTTCATTGTTATATGTGCCGTAATTACGGTTCTGCTGGCCTTTCAGCTGACTAAACTGGTTGTCAATGCCAGCTTCGACAAGATGATCCCCCAGAATCACCCCTACATAAAAAACTACTTTGAGAACAGAAAAGATCTGACCGCCGCGGGTAATAATATCCGGGTGGTCGTGGAGAATACCCAGGGCGATATCTTCAATACGGAATTCCTCGAAACGACACGGCAGATCAATGAGGAGCTGTTCCTGACACCGGGCGTGGACCGCGCCTGGACCATGTCGATCTGGATGTCCGCGGTGCGCTGGACCGAGGTAACCGAAGAAGGTTTCAGAGGCGGAGCGGTAATGCCGGAAAGCTTCGATACGCCCGAGTCCTTGCAACAGCTCAGGACGAATACCCGCAGTGCCGGCATTGTGGGCAGCCTGGTGGGTAGCAATAATAAATCCATGATGATCGTTGCCCCCTTGCTGGAGAAGAATCCCGAAACCGGAAAACGTCTGGATTATGGCGCCTTATCCCGGTCTCTGGAGACAATCCGCACCAAATACGAGTCGGCCAACCCGGGCAAGGTCAAGATTCACATCATCGGCTTCGCCAAACTAGTCGGTGACCTGATCGACGGCCTGTTCCTCATGATGGTTTATTTCGCCGTGGCGGCCGTCATCGCCGCGCTCATCATCTTCACCTACACGCGCTGCGTGCGCAGCACGCTGCTGGTGATTTCCTGCTCGCTGGTTGCCGTCGTGTGTCAATTGGGAAGTATCGTCGCACTCGGCTTCGAACTTGACCCCTACTCCGTCCTGGTGCCGTTTCTCATCTTTGCCATAGGGGTAAGCCACGGTGCCCAAAAGATGAACGGTATTATGCAGGACGTGGGACGGGGCACGCACAAAACGGTTGCGGCCCGCTACACGTTCCGGCGCCTGTTCCTGGCCGGGGCGACCGCTTTGATTGCCGATGCGGTCGGCTTTGCCGTATTAATGTTAATCGATATCCCGGTGATCCGGGATCTGGCCCTGACGGCCAGTATCGGGGTGGCTATCCTGATCTTCACCAATCTGCTGCTGCTCCCTGTGCTGCTGTCATATACCGGCGTAAGCCTGGCCGCGGCAAAGCGATCCCTTAACGAGGATGCATTAGAGCGGAGTGGTAGAGGCTTGGGAGCGGTATGGAACTATCTGGACCTCTTTACCGAGCGGCGCTGGGCCACCGGAGCCATTGCAGTGTCGGCGGTGCTGGCGGTCCTTGGACTCATTATGAGCTCTCACCTGAAGGTCGGCGACCTGGATGCCGGGGCACCGGAACTGCGGCCCGACTCTCGTTACAACCGGGATAACACGTTTGTCACTGACAACTACAAGTTGTCCAGCGACCAGTTCGTGGTGATCGTCAAGACCCCGGACCAGGGCGGAGGAACCTACGAAACCCTCTACGAGATCGACCGTCTTACCACCATGCTGCGGGAAATCCCCGGGGTGCAGAACACGGCCGCGCTGTCCGATAACATAATGCAGACCGTGTCAGGTATCGCCGAAGGCAATCCAAAATGGTTTGCAATCCCCAATAGTCCAACGATGCTGGGTGGTGCGGTGCACTGGAACCTGACGGACAATCCTGATGTCGTTAATAAGGCCTGTTCAGTGGTTCCGGTTATTGCCTATCTCACCGATCATAAAGCAGAGACCCTGGATCGCGTAGTGCGGGCTGTTGAGCAGTTTTCCAAGCAACATGATGTGAACGAACGACATTTCCTGCTGGCAGCAGGCTCCAGCGGAATTGATGCGGTAACCAATATCGTGGTCGAACGTGCCAACCGTACCATGCTGCTCTATGTCTATGCCGTAGTCATACTGCTCTGCTTCATCACCTTCCGCAACTGGCGGGCGGTCCTGGTGGCGGTAATTCCCCTCATGATCACTTCCATCCTGTGCGAGGCGCTGATGGTTGCGCTGGGCATCGGGGTGAAGGTTGCCACCCTGCCGGTGATCGCGCTCGGGGTAGGGATCGGGGTCGACTACGCCCTCTACCTGCTGAGTGTGCAACTGGCTCAGCAACGGGCCGGCCTGCCACTGGGCGCGGCCTACAAGCGGGCGGTGCTTTTCACCGGCAAGGTGGTGGCACTGGTCGGCATTACGCTGGCGGCGGGAGTTATCACCTGGGCCTGGTCCCCGATAAAGTTCCAGGCAGACATGGGAATCCTGCTTACCTTCATGTTCCTCTGGAACATGTTCGGAGCACTGATCATGATCCCGGCGCTGTCGCATTTTTTGCTCAACAAACCATTGAAGGAAGCTGACGCGCACAAGGTGACCGAGGATGCCCCTGAGATGAACGTTTCGGAATCTGTGGTCTGTAGTGCAGCAGCCGACGGAGAAGAGATGATAATCCGTTGAGCTTTTGATTCAGAGCCTGTTCTCTCGAGAAACGTGCGTAGTGCAATCGTGATACAGGGACAGACGGGGTGCGTCAACGGGTAGCACCTGTACCAAAAGTTCAAGAGATTACCGGCGCGCATGACACTGCGTCTCACATGCAAGGAAAGGAAGATCATGACTATACATCGGTTTTACGGGTGGAAGCTGACGGCGGTGCTTTGGGTCCTTTTTCTGATAAATACCGCTTTCCCCTTATATGGCGCCGGAGTTGTCAATTCTTACATGGCCACCGATCTGCATATGGACAGAAAAACGTTGGGGCTGGCGTTTACCTTATATACCCTCTGTTCGGGTTTATCTGCACCTTTAGTGGCCATTTTTGTCAACAGGTTTGGTACTCGTTTCACGCTGACACTGGGCGGTATGATATTGGCACTGGGCTCTTTGACAATGGCATTTCTGGTGCGTACTGAATTGCAAGCAGTTTTGATTTTCGGAATTTTTGTTGGCTGCGGTTCTGGCTTCGGTGGACCACTAGCAATCCAGACGGCAGTGACGCATTGGTTCACCAAAAAACGGGCTCTCGCTTTGGCAATAGTCATGACCGGCACGGGGGCAGGGGGGCTTATCTCTGCGCCGTTGCTAAACAAAGTTATCGTAACTACTAATAACAACTGGCGTACAGGATGGTTATTGATTGCAGCCCTTGCCATCGGCTCTACCTTGATGGCGGCGTTTTTTGTAAGAAACAGGCCCTCTGATCTTGGACAAGTGCCGGATGGCATGCTTGCGCCCCAAGACTCCGGCACCTCTCAGGGGGGCAAGGCGCACGGAAAGACCCACGTTTATAAGGCCGAGATTGATTGGACTTTTCGCGAAGCTGTACGATCTCATACGCTGTGGTTAATTTTAATAGGCGGTCTGATCTTTTGTGCGAGTTTCTATATGTTCCTGGCCCATGACGTACTTTATCTAAAAGCACTTGGTTATTCGTCATCCGCCGCTGCGATGTCATTAGGCGTACTAACCTTTAGCACTGTGATTGGCAAGGTGATCTTCGGGATTTTCGGTGACCGATTTGAGCCGCGGTACATCTGGTCGTTTGCAATGCTGTCTTTCACGGCTGGAATCTTACTGGCTATAAAGGCAACGAATACTGTTGATATTTACATTTATGCCATTTTGATTGGAAGTGGACTCGGGGCTTCCTACATCAGCATGATGACGATGCTGAGTAATTACTTCGGGACCACAGCCTACGCTTCAATAATTGGCATTGCATTGCCGGTTACTATAGTAGGAAGTTCTGCTGCGCCGTTTCTATCAGGCTTGCTGTACGACCATTACGGCAGTTACACGACTGGTTTTTATTTTGCTGCAGGACTGTGTTTGGCTGGCGCTCTGCTTGCGCTGCTTGCAGTGCCACCGAAACTTGCGACATCATGTCCGGGAGACAAGAACCCTGGGGAGTTGCAACTAGAAGCGATCGTGGAACAGTAGATCCGAATCCGGAAGTGCCGCCCAAGGAAAGTGACAGTCGAAAGTGGGCGAATAAATGTCAAAAAGGAGATGATGTTATGCGAGGCGTAATCCTTGTTTGCGCGGCCCTGATGCCACTGTTTTCAACTCCAGCGCTGTTTGCTGCAGACAAACCAAAGGTCACGACAACAAAGCCCGATGAAGACCGTGAGGCAAAAAAGGCCAAGGAACTGCTTGTCCAGGCTGTCGAGCACTATACTAAAAGAAAGGACCAAGCCCTGGCCGATTTCTCAATGCAGGGCCAGTTCATCAAGGGTGATCTGTATGTGTATGTGCTGGGGACGAACGGGCAATTTCTCGCCAGTGGCGGGTCATCATCGGTGCTGATTGGCCGGGACGTTTCAAGCATGCGCGATGCCTCGGGGAAGCAGTTTTTTCGCGAGATGATAGATACGGCGCAGAGTCAGGGCGCTGGAATGGTGGAATACAAGTGGCTCAATCGATCAGACGGCAAGATTGAGCACAAACATACCTACTACCAGAAAGTAGGGGACCGTATCATTGCCGTCGGGTTTTACATCCCGCACGCGAGCCAGGCACAGGCAAAGGCTCTGCTAGAGCAGGCCGTTGATGCCGTCACGGCAGACCCGGACTCCGCCTTTGCCGCCTTCAACGACTTGAACGGGAAATTCATCCAGGATGATCTCTACGTTTTCGTTGTCGATCTGAATGACACAACCTTTCGTGCCCACGGAGCATCCCCCCGTCTCCTTCGCAGCAATGCCCTAGACCTGAAAGATCCCGACGGTAAGCCGATCATCAGGCGGATGATCGTCATTGCCAAGAGCAAGGGAAATGGGACCTTGAAATATCGCTGGCGCAATCCGCTGACGGGGAAGATAGAAACGAAGCATACCCTGTTGCGCAAGGTGAACAATTATCTGGTTGGAGTCGGCTATTACACGCGATGATTTTTAAGAGTGCCCAAGGTAACCGAAATGAACATGCATTAGGCTATTATTGGCCTGGATAGCTGATGAAACACCGTCCATCACCTGGATGGACGATAAGATTCATCTACTTCAATCTCTCCTGCGAATGGGGAGGCATCATCAATAGCCTGACAGATCAGCTGGCGCAGGCGAAGAAAGTAAAGAGCAGACGTGTTGCGATGAACTCCTACCAGCGCAGCTGCTGTCCAGTCCTTCGCGCCGAATACGAAATACTCGATGAGTCGTTCTTGCTTTTCTTGGACCAGTCGACTTTTACGCATAAGCTATCCTAAACAATTTTAGTTATCTAGGACAGCCCCTTTCATAAAGGCAGGTAACCATGAAGCTATTCGAACCGCTTACTATCCGCAACATGACGCTCAAAAATCGCATCATCCTGTCCTCCATGGGGCTTGGCCTTGGCTATACCAACAAGCGTGCCACCGATTTCTACCTGGAAAGAGCGCGCGGAGGTGCCGGTGCCATGATCTATGGGGCCGGTATTCCGGATCTGTTCGTGCGGGACGAGGCCTGGGAAAAGACGGGGGGAGTAGCGGCCTTTATCAAGCGCTTGCAGGGTTTTAATGGCGAAATCAATCGGGCCGGGGCCAAAATGGGTATTCAATTCTACTATGGTAATCGCTATCCCTTTACCATGGACCCGAAAGTCGGGGAACTGGTGGCGCCTTCAGCCCGGGTAGAGGTTGACCCCTCCCGCCATGCCTGGGTGGAGCCCGGCGAGCAACTGCGCGAGATCACCGTGGCGGAGATCGAGGCGATTGTCGGAACCTTTGGCCAAGCTGCAGCGGCAGCCCGGGAAGCCGGCTTCGACTTTGTTGAAATCCACAATGCCCATGGGCTGCTCCCGTGCCAGTTCTTTTCGCCGACGACCAACCAGCGTACCGATCAGTACGGCGGGGATCTGGCCGGCCGCATGCGCTTTAGCCG
>JBAQPK010000404.1:0-3752 GCA_049305715.1 Desulfuromonadaceae bacterium
CTTCAGCCAGGCCAGGATACCCAAGGATTCTGTGCTGGGAGAAGTGGGGCAGGGGTTCCAAATCTGCATGTGGCAGCTAAACAATACCCGCATCAGCTGCGCCGCCGGCGCCCTGGGGATCGGGGGCGGGGCCATCGAGGCGGCGATCGGCTATGCCAACGAGCGGACCCAGTTCGGCAAGAAGATCGGTTCCTACCAGATGATCCAGGCCTCTATCGCTGAAATGGTTGCCGAGCATGAGGCGGCCAAGCTGATTGTCTACCAGGCCGCCTGGCTAAAAGACCGGGGACTTCCCAACCAGTATCAGACATCCATGGCCAAGTTGTTCGCTTCCGAGGCCGCCGTTCATGCCGCCAGCGAGACTATGAAGATTTTCGGCAGCTACGGTTTCTCCACGGAATATCCGGCAGAACGTTTCCTGCGCGATTCCATGTCCCTGCGCACGGTCGAGGGGACGAGCAACATTCAGAAGACTATCATTGCCGGGTTTGCCCTGGGCGATGCAACAAACCGCTGAAAGACTGAAAAATAATTTTCCGAATTTGTCATGAAGATACCCGCAGAACTTGGAGGAGTTAATGAATACCGATAATACTATTTCAGTGCCAAAGCTTCAGGACAGCACCCTGACTCTCGAGAACCGGATCGCCCTGCTTACCTTTCAGCGGGATGATGTGCGCAACGCCCTGACCGGTACGGCACTGATCGAAGACATAGTCCGGGCAGCACATTGGGTCAATGGTAATGACGACGTTTCCGTGCTGGTTATTACCGGCGCCGGGTCAGCCTTCTCATCCGGTGGCAACGTCAAGGAGATGAAGGATCAGTCCGGTACTTTTGGCGGATCACCGGCCGAGATCCAGAACAAGTATCGCCGCGGGATTCAGCAGATTCCGCTAGTTCTTAGCAAGGTCGAGGTGCCGGTGATAGCGGCTGTCAACGGTGCCGCCATCGGCGCCGGTTTCGACCTGGTCAATATGTGCGACATCCGTATCGCTTCAACCAAGGCCCAGGTGGGTGAGACCTTTATCAATCTGGGCATTACCCCCGGCGACGGCGGAGCCTGGTTCATGCAGCGGCTGATCGGTTATCAGCGGGCCGCGGAGCTGACCTTTACCGGTCGAGTCATCAAGGCTGCCGAGGCTCTGGAGTACGGAATTTTCCTCGAAGTAGTGGAACCGGAAGCCCTTCTGCCGCGGGCACTGGAGCTGGCGGGGCAGATTGCCGCCAAACCGCCAGTGACCTTGCGGCTCACCAAGCGCATGATGAAGTTGGCCCAGCGCAGCGATCTCCCGGATTTTCTCGATTTGTGTGCATCTTTTCAGGCGCTCGCCCACCACACGAGCGACCAGATGGAAGCGGTTGATGCGTTCCTGGAGAAACGGGAGCCCCGGTACCAGGGACGGTAGTTACTAAAAAACATCGCACACCGAGATTTTGAGGAGAGAATTATGACAGAAGAAGTCTACATCATTGAATCACTCCGCACCCCGCTGGGCTCCTTTGGCGGAGGACTCTCCGACGTGGAGGCGCCGCAACTGGCCGCCACCGTCATCAGGGAGCTGTTGAAACGCGCCGGCATTACCGGGGAAGCGGTGAACGAAGTAATCATCGGCCAGGTTCTTTCCGGCGGGACGGGACAAGCTCCGGCCCGGCAGGCGATGCGCCATGCCGGACTACCCGACGCCATCCCCGCCATGACCATCAACAAGGTATGCGGCAGCGGCCTCAAGGCGATCATGCTGGGGGCCGGATCCATCCGGCTCGGGGATGCGGACATAGTCATCGCCGGCGGCATGGAAAACATGTCCTTGGCGCCCTACCTGTTAAGCAAGGGGCGTTACGGCTACCGGATGGGCAACGGCGAACTGATCGATCTCCTGGTTCACGACGGCCTCAAAGACCCGTACAGCGGCCAGCACATGGGATTGATAGCCGAAGCCTCCGCCGAAAAGCATAACCTCACCCGCGAAGACCAGGATGCCTTTGCCCTTGACTCCTACCGCAAGGCCCAGGCAGCGGTCAAAGGTGGTGTTTTCAATGACGAGATCGTCCCGGTCGTTAAAAAAGGCCGCACGGGTGAAATAACCATCAGCGAAGACGAAGAACCGTTCAAGGTGGATTTCGACAAACTGTCCGCCCTGCGCGGCGCCTTCAAAAAAGAGGGCACCGTAACCGCCGGCAACGCCTCGACCATCAATGATGGCGCCGCCCTGACTCTCCTTGCCGGAGCTGACGCGGTAAAAAAATATAAATTGAAACCCAGGGCCCGGCTGGTGGCGTACGCCTCAAGCAGTCAGCATCCGGACCAGTTCACCGAAGCTCCGGTGGGAGCCATCGAGAAAGTTCTGGCCAAGGCCGGACTTAAAGCTTCTGACATTGACCTGTTTGAAATCAATGAAGCCTTCGCCGCTGTCACCCTGCTTGCCATCAGGAAACTGCACCTCGATCCCGAAAAAGTGAATGTCAACGGCGGAGCAGTAGCCATCGGCCATCCCCTGGGTGCGAGCGGTGGGCGCCTCACCGCTACCCTGATCAGGGAACTTCACCAGCGCCAGGCCCGCTACGGCCTTGCCACCCTCTGCATCGGCGGCGGTGAAGCCGTGGCAGCAATCTTTGAACGGATACAGGAGTAAAATAATGATTAGCAAAGTAGGCGTACTCGGCGCCGGACAGATGGGGAGCGGTATCGCCCATGTCCTGGCCGCACAGGAAATAGAAGTAGTACTCTTCGATATAGCCGAAGAACAGCTGAAAAAGGCGGTAGCCGGAATCAGGAAAAACCTGGAGCGCCAGGCAGAAAAAGGGCAGCTGGAAAGCGCCGCCATTCCCGCGATTGTCGCCAGAATTCGTACGACAATGATCATGGAAGATCTGGCCGACTGCGACATGGCCATCGAGGCGGTCACCGAGAAGGAAACTCTCAAGCTGGAGATTTTCAGAAAGCTGGACGGGATCCTGAAAAAGGGAGCAATTCTCGCCTCCAACACCTCCTCGATCCCGATTACCCGCATCGCCTCCGTCACCGGTCGCCCGGACCAGGTGATCGGTATGCACTTCATGAACCCGGTGCCGGTCATGAAGCTGGTGGAAGTCATCCGCGGCCTTGCCACCAGCGATGAAACCTTCGCCGCCACCGCCGCCCTGGTGGCAAAGCTCGGCAAGGAGATGTCGGTTTCAGCCGACTATCCCGGCTTCATCGTCAATCGCATCCTGATCCCCATGATCAACGAGGCTGCCTTTGCGCTCTTTGAAGGAATCGCCACCGCCGAGGACATCGACAAAGGGATGAAGCTCGGCACCAATCAGCCCATGGGGCCGCTGACCCTGGCGGATTTTATCGGTCTCGACACCTGCCTGGCGATCATGAACGTCCTGTATGAAGGATTCAAAGACACCAAATACCGCCCCTGTCCGCTCCTCGTCAAGATGGTCGAAGCCGGCTTCCTCGGCAAGAAGACAGGGCGGGGGTTTTACACCTACTAAAGGAGCAGAGGAAACCGGTTTTTTCCGGCGCCTGAGCAGCTCTGGACCATAGACAGAAATCTTTGGAGAAAAACGATGGAAGCTACACGCGAACTTTATTGGAATATCGGTCATGGGGCAACAGTACTGCTGCCGATGTACCTCTTCACCTTCGCCGCCCTGGGATTGCTTGTGAAAAGCGGCCTGCAGCGGCTGGATATTTACCGTCAGGGCAAGCCGCTGAATCGTACTGACAACCGTGCCGTCCGGATCAGCCAGCTGCTGAA
>JBAQPK010000405.1:0-2896 GCA_049305715.1 Desulfuromonadaceae bacterium
TGTTTCATGTTGACGCTGCTTTGCTATGAATGATATTTACAACCGGCATACAAAATTAATCTATAAATACAAAATATCATTTTTATTAACCCTTCGAGACCCATGATGCCCCCTAATTCTTATCCAGACATCCGAGAATCAGATCTACAACGATGCGGCTATACCCATCTTGACGTAAAAGGACGTCGGGCTGTTGCTCTTGACTGGGCCGCTTCGGCGGTTGCCCTGGCGCTTGATGCCGGTACCCTTCATGAATGGGCGGCGCTACAGCCTGAGAGGGAGGAGATGCGGGGGCGCGGGGTCATTTATTCCGTTGATCTGCCGACAATCCCTCCAACCCCGGTCGTTATCCGGAGAAATCGTCACGGCGGGCTGCTGCATGGTCTGACGGGAGAATATTTTATGGCTCCCACACGCGCTCCACTTGAGCTGTCAATATCGTTGCGTCTGGCTGCCGCCGGGATTCCAACGCCGGAAGTGATCGCGTACGCCATCTACCCGACTGCGGGGATATTCGCCCGGAGCGATGTCATGACACGGCGGCTGCCTGTGGGAGACGATCTGCCTGCCGCCTGGAAAATGGGAACTGTTGAAGAGCGTGATTCGTTGCTGGCGGCAGTGGCACGGTTACTGAAATCACTTTCAGCTGCCGGGGCCTGGCACGCCGACCTGAATCTCAAGAACATCTACATTGCCGGGAGTGGCGCTGACCGGATTGCGTACCTGCTTGACGTTGACCGGGTGACGTTTCCGGGCGCCGGTGATGTCGCCGCCCGCAACTTTGAACGCCTGGCACGCTCCGTTCGCAAGTGGCGCGAGCGGTGGGGGCTTGATTTTGACGAGGATTCGCTGGCTCGACTGGCAGACCTTGCAGGGGAGAAGAACTAATGCGAGTTGCAACAGACCGGGTCTGCATCGTCATGATGAGCGCCGTGGGTGATACGGTGCATGTCCTGCCGGTGCTGCACGCCCTCAAGCGGGCGAACCCCGCCATGCAGGTGACCTGGATACTGCAGCCGGGGCCGGCAATGCTGGTGCGCGGCCACCGGTTGGTCGATGAAATAATCCTTTTTGACCGCACCAGGGGGATTCGGGGCTTCCTGGATGTTCGCGAGCAGCTGCGCTCCCGGAAGTTTGATCTTGTCCTCGATCTGCAGGTGTATTTCAAGGCAAATATCGTAACATCATTCATCAACGCCACGGTGAAGCTCGGATTCGATTTTGCCCGCGCCCGCGATCTTAACTGGCTGTTCACAACGGACCGTATCCCACCCCATGCAATGCAGCATGTGCAGGATCAGTACCTTGAATTCTGCGAATGGCTGGGGGCCCCGACTGAACCGGTTACCTGGGGGCTCGGACCGTGGAATGAGGAGGAGCGGGCCTGGCAGCGCTCATTTTACACCCGTCTCGACCGTCCGGCAGTGCCGATAGTCGTGGCAACCAGCAAGCTTCAAAAAAACTGGCTTCCCGAGCGGTGGGCAGAACTATGCGACGCTCTTTATTCCGATTTCGGACTGCAGCCGATTCTGGTGGGGGGACGCTCGCCGGCTGAAGTCGAGTGCGAGCGGATCATCTTGGAGCGAGCGAAACAAGTCCCTTTGAGTGCCTTGGGAAATGGAGGGTTACGCGGGCTGGTGGGGATTCTGGAGGGAGCGGCTCTGGTGATTTCGCTTGATACCGGTCCGCTGCATATTACAGTTGCGCTTGATCGCCCGGTTGTGTCTCTGATGGGGTATTCCAATCCGAAACGTGTCGGGCCGTACCGGAAGTTTCACGATCTGATGATTGACGCCTACGGTGACCCGGGCGAAGATTATCCTGTCTCCATGGAAAACCGGGCTAACCGGATGCCGCGTATTACGGTGAGTGATGTGCTCGAAAAAGTTCAGGTGTGGAGGTCATGCTACACTCCGTGACGCTGCAGCAGGTTGTCCAGTAAACCGCTCAGAACAGCGGGATTGTCGATAGTCAGTTCCAGCCGGGCGAGTAGGGTGCGTGCCGCACAATCTACCGAAAAACCCTTCAATTTTACCCCGTCTTTTTCCGTTGTGACGATGAAGTCTGCTCCGCTTGTCCGCATCGCATCAGCTATCTCATTACACCGTTCCGGATCGTATATGACATGATCCGGGAAGGAGAGTGTCTGCACCAGATTAAGCCCCTGTCCGCGAAGCCCTGTAAAAAACGAGTCAGGATCGGCGATGCCGGCAAAGGCGAGCACGGTATGGCCGGAGCAGTGGGAAAAAGGAACCGGCGAATGGCTGCCGAGCGGGAGCAGGTCGACGATAGTATGGCTGGACAGGCACCGGGGAGTTCCTCCCATGTCTCTGTTATTGATGGCACTTTCCGGAGCGCGGGTAAAAATAACCAGGTCTGCCCGTTTTACTGCAGCCGAGGGCTCACGCAATATTCCGGCCGGCAGGGTCCAGCCGTTGCCGAATGGCAGGGAGAAATCCAGCAGCAGAATATTCAGGTCACGATGCAGGCGCAGGTGCTGGAACCCGTCATCCAGCAGAAAGATGTCCGGTGCAAGCTGCTGCATCGCCATCTGTCCGGCAGCATACCGGTCTGTGCCGATAACGATCATGAGTCCCGGCACCGTCGATGCCAGCAGATACGGTTCATCTCCGCACTCCCCGGCGCTCAGCATGATCGTGGCACCGTCACTGACCACGCAGGTTTGTCCTTCCAGGGATCCGCCATAGCCGCGGGAAAGCACGGCCACCCTGTACCCCCGTGCCAGAAGAATTCGGGCGATATAGGCGGATACCGGAGTCTTTCCCGTTCCTCCGACGGTCACGTTGCCGATTGAAACCACCGGTCGGGGGAGTCGCTCCGTTTTCAAAATGCCACATTGGTACAGCCGCACCCGCAACTGCTGGACCAACGCGTA
>JBAQPK010000406.1:0-6801 GCA_049305715.1 Desulfuromonadaceae bacterium
CTGCAGATCCCCGGCGCCGATGGCGCCCTTGTTGCCCATGCTGTCGCCATGCTCCACCAGCCCCTCCAGCACATAGGTGATGGTCTCGATGCCGCGGTGGGGGTGCCAGGGAAAGCCGGCAAGGTACTCGTCCGGGTTGGAGGTATGGAAATCATCCAGCATCAGGAACGGATCGAATTGCGGCACCTGTGAATAGCCGAAGGCCCGTTTCAGATGCACGCCTGCTCCCTCAACCGTGGGGCGGCTCTTGAATATTTTGGCGATGCGTCGTGTCGTCATGATCAGGCTCCTTTCGCTATATGCTCATTAATGGCGGCATCATGCCGCGGATGCGCCGGTAATCCTCCGGAGTGTCCATATCGAGGAGCACCCCCGGATCATCTACGTCGAGACAGCGGATCCGGTTTGGATCCTGCCGTACCAGGTCGCGGAGGATCAGATCATTGGTCAGTTCGTTCAGAATCGTCCGGGGGAAGAGGAGCGGGTGACCACGCTTTTCCGCGTGGCACGGGATTATGATGCTGCCGGGTGACGCCGCATGACCGGCGATCAGACTGGTAATCGTTCCCTCGGAAACGAGCGGATAATCACAGAGAAAGACAAGCACGCCGCTGGCGGCAGTCTCAAGGGCGTCACGACCGGTCCGCACCGAAGAGGCCATATCCCCCTCCGGTTCCGGATTGGCCGCGATTTTAACCGGATGCTTCCGGGCCGCTTCGGCCACCCCCTTCCCCTCCGGCGAGACCACAACGACAATTTCATCGATGCCCGCCGCGACCAGCATTTCCAGGCATTGGCCGATCACCGTACTCTCCCCCAGCGGCAGCAGCTGCTTGCAGCTCCCCATGCGCCGCGACTTTCCCGCCGCAAGCAGGATGGCGGCCACGCTTCCGGTCACTTCCCTCTCCTGATGGCGATCAACTGGCCGACGATGCTGACCGCTATCTCCTCCGGAGTCTGGGCGCCGATATCAAGCCCCACCGGTGTGACCACCCGTGCCCGCTGCGCGGCGTCATACCCCTCATCTTCCAGAGTCCTGAGCAGCGTCTCCCGCTTGAGCCTGCTCCCGAGCAGGCCGATGAAACCGGCCCCGGTTGCCAGGCAGCCCCGTACCGCGGCGAAGTCGTGCAGATGCCCCGGTGTGGCGATTATGACAAAGCTCCCGGAATCCAGTTTAAGGCGTCCGAACGCCGCTGTCACCGGGGCGCAGACGATCTCGTCCGCGCAGGGGAGCAGTTCCGAAACCGCGCAGTCGGGACGTTCGTCAATCGTAACCACCCGGAAGCCGCAGCCGTGGGCCAGAGCCGTCACCGCCCTCCCCACATGGCCGGCGCCGAACATGACCAGCAGCGGGCGGAAACCCTGCGGTTCCACAAATACGGACATGCTGCCGCCGCAGGCGTACCCGTACTCTTCGGTCAGCACGAACTCCAGCGTATAGACCTGGTTATCGGCCAGGGCTACCCGGGCGGCCTCGATGGTCTCCTGCTCGACGCGGCCGCCGCCTACCGTGCCGAGGCTGCTCCCGTCGCTCCGTACCAGCATCTTGGCGCCTGACTTGCGCGGCGATGATCCGTCATGGGCAACCACGGTGGCAAGCGCAAACGGCTCACCCCGGCGGGTCAGGCGCACGATCTCTTCGTACAGTTCCAGTTCTATCAATCAGTCACCCCCTGCTCACGGCTGTCTTGATTTTGTCCGCTGTCATCGGCAGCAAGCGCAGCCGCGCGCCCGTCGCGGCAAACAGGGCATTAGCCACCGCCGGGGCGACAGGCGGCACACCCGGCTCGCCCACGCCGCCCGGCGGTTCGTTGCTGTCGATGATATGCACCTCCACCTTCGGCATGGCTTCCATGCGCACCAGCGGGTAGTCGTCGAAATTGCCCTGTTCCACCCGTCCGTCCTTGAAGGTGATCGAACCATGGAGGGCGGCGGAAAGTCCGAAGGTGATGCCCGATTCCATCTGGGCCTTGATCGTGTCCGGGTTGACGATACGGCCGCAGTCGACTGCGCAGACCACCCGGTGCACCCTGATGTTTCCCTTGTTATCCAGCGACACCTCGGCGACCTGGGCGACGAAGCTGCCGAATGATTCGTGCACGGCGATGCCCCGACCGCGCCCCTTTGGTAACGGCTTGCCCCACCCCGCCCTCTTCGCGGAGGTTTCCAGCACCTTCAGGAGGCGGGGATGCTTCGCCAGCAGCTGGCGGCGGTACTGGTACGGGTCCTTGCCGGCCGCGTGGGCCAGCTCGTCCAGGAAACTCTCCATCACGAACGCGGTGTGGGAGTGCCCCACCGAGCGCCACCAGAGCACCGGCACGGCGTTCTTCGGGCTGTGCAGCTCAACCTGCAGGTTGGGGATGGCATAGGGGGTGTTGGCGGCTCCCTCCACCGACGTATCGTCGATGCCGTCCTTGACCATGCCCGATTCAAAGGGGGTGCCGGCGGCGATCGACTGCCCCACGATGCGGTGGTGCCAGGCCAGCGGCATCCCCTTCCCGTCGAGGCAGGCAGCAATCCGGTCGAGCCACATGGGGCGGTAGTACCCGGCCCGCATGTCGTCTTCGCGGCTGCGGATCACCTTGACCGGCTGCTTGATCGTCTTGGCCACCTGGGCCGCCTCGATCACGAAGTCCGATCCGGGG
Source organism: Desulfuromonadaceae bacterium (assembly GCA_049305715.1). Lineage (GTDB taxonomy): Bacteria > Desulfobacterota > Desulfuromonadia > Geobacterales > Pseudopelobacteraceae > JACRCG01. Next base: position 2,646 of record JBAQPK010000406.1, read on the forward strand.
CAGGCCCGCCGGCCGAATCCCCCTCCAAGAAAAGCGGTTTCCAGCGCAACCTGTTCCGGCTTGAGCCCGACCACGCGGGCCGCGGCATTGCGGTCCACGGTCTGGAACTGGCTGCCGGTGCGGATCAGGCAGCTGTCCGCTTTCAGATCGACGAAGCAGTTGAGCGGCTCCATCGGGGCATGGGCCAGGTAGGGGAGTTCATACTCGACCTCGAAGCGCTGTTTCGCCTGTGACAGCACCGCCGGAGCGTCTCCGTCCCTGCGGGCCACGAGGCCGGGAGTGGCGGACAAACGGGCATATTCCTCGCGCATGGCGGGCGTTGAAACCGTTGCCCCCGCGCCCTCCTCCCAGACGACCTGCAGCAGCTCGCGCCCCTTCAGTGCAGACCAGTAGCCGTCCGCCACAACCGCCACCCCCGCATCCACCGCCACCACCTGCTTGACCCCCGGAACGGCCAGCGTCTTCACGGCATCGAAGCTCCTGACCGTGCCGCCGAAGACCGGCGGGCGAGCAATAACGGCGGTCAGCATGCCCGGCTGATGGACGTCGATGCCGAAGATCGCCGTACCGTTGATCTTGGCCGGACTGTCCAGACGGCGGAGCGGCTTGCCAAGCAGGACTTTTGCGCCGGAGTTCAGTTTCGGTTCCTTGGGGACCGGCAGTTTCGCGGCCCCGGCCGCGAGCTTGCCGAAGCTGAGCTGCCTGCCGCCCGGGCCGTGCACGATTCCGTTTCTGGCCCGGCAGACGTCCGGGTTAACCTTCCACTCCCCCGCAGCCGCGGCGATCAGCATCTCCCTCGCCGCGGCCCCGGCCAGGGAGAGCCGGCTCCACTCGGAACGTACGCTGGTGCTGCCGCCGGTGACCATGATCGGCCCGAACTGGGCATGGTTATACTCCGGAGCAACCGGCGAAGCCTGGAACCGCACCCTTTTCCAGTCGCAGCAGAGCTCCTCGGCGATCAGCATCGGGAGCGAGGTGTAAACCCCCTGCCCCATCTCGGACTTGTTGACGATGACCGTCACGGATTCATCTGTCCCGATCCGCAGAAAGGCATTCGGGGCGAAGACGGACTCACCGGCCGCAAACGCGTCACACGTGCCAAAAGGGAGGTGGCATGCCAGCAGCAGCCCGCCTCCGGCCAAAGCACTGGTTTTCATGAATTGCCTCCTGCTCATGGTGGATGTCGTGCTCATGGCTTCATACCCCCTTTCGGCGCGGCTTTGCCGGCGGCGGCATGAATCGCCCGACGGATGCGGCCATAGGTGCCGCAGCGGCAGAGGTTGCCGCTCATCGCACTGTCGATATCGGCGTCGGTCGGTTTCGGTTTCCTCTCCAGCAGGGCCACGCCGGACATGATCTGCCCCGGCTGGCAGTAGCCGCACTGGGATACCTCCTGGGCCAGCCAGGCCTTCTTGACCGGGTGGTTCTCCGGAATCCCCTCTATAGTAAGCACCCTCTTCCCCTGCACCTCCCCCACCGGGGTAATGCACGAGCGCTGTGGCTTGCCGTCAACATGGACCGTACAGGCGCCGCACAACCCCTCGCCGCAGCCGAACTTGGAGCCGGTAAGCCCCAGTTTCTCCCGCAACACCCACAACAGCGGCGTGTCCGCGCTGACATCCACCCGTTGTTCCTTGCCGTTGACAGTGAAAACGATCATATCTGTTCCCCTTTCCATAGGATTCGAACTCAATTCGACACCTATGAAGTATAGCGGGATTTACTGTTTTGTAAAATTACGGCCGGGGATATTTTTATCTGTGTCCCGTCAGTTCATGCAGAACCGTCTCGAACGAATCGGCTCCGGCATCCAGGTACAGGTTGCCGTCATTAACCGTCACCGACCAGGTTATGGAGCGGTCCAGCCGGGCTGCCAGATTGTTGATGAACGGCTGGTCGAAGCGCAGCACCGTCAGATTGGATACCCCTTGGAGCTTCGGCAGGTGCTGCTGCTCCCAGACAGGCAATGCCCTGCCGCAGACAATCGCGGCAACCCGTTCCGCATGGCGGCCCGCCTTGATGAGGCGCTCCGGTTCCGGCAGCCCGACCTCCACCCACAGCAGCACCCGGTCATCCGGACCTTTCAGCCAGAGATCAGGCTCGTCGCCGGCGCCGACCCCCTTGGTGAAAGCGAATTCAGGTTCGTAAAAGAGCGCATACGCCAGCAGCCTGGCCACGAGGCGCTCTTCGGTTTCCGATGGGTGACGGGCAACCGTCGCCTGTAATGACTCGTACACTCCCCGGTCGACATCGGAGAGCTGAATGTTGACCCGGTAAATTGTTGAAGGTAGTGCCATGGGTAATAGTATCCTTTAGTGTGGTGTGGTGTGTCGCCGCGTGCAACCAGGGCCGATACCCTACGGCACGATGTTCACTTCGGTGCCGACCCTGATCCTGCGGGCCAGCGCCAGGCCGTCCGGGTTATTCATGACGAAGCATCCCCCGGTCACCCGGCGGCCGACCCGCTTCGGGTTGTTGTTGCCGTGTATCCGGTAGATGGCCCCCTTGTTCGTCCGGTGTGACAGGGCGATTTTGAACGGTCCCATGTAGTTCAGCGGGTTTCCGGGAGGAACCGCCGCGGGAAGCTCGATCCCCCGCTCGCGGAACACCTGCCGGGAGTACGCCGTGGGATACCACCAGGGGTTGAAGTAGATGCCGGTCACCCGGCCAAGCCCGAGCGGATAGGTTGCAAGTCCGCTGACGGCGGTGCCTACCGGATATTCCGCGATGGGGCTCTTCTCCCCGCCGCTCCTTTTCTCGTAGAGCGTCAGCAGATTGCGGCTGATGCTGATCTCCACGTAATAGGAGAGCTCGCTGCCTGACGTGACGGCGGCCGGGCTGTTTGGCTGATCCGCCGGGATGGTTTCCGCGCGAAGGGGGGAAAGAACCAGCAGGAGTGATAGAAACAGGGCGGCAAGGGATGTTGTAATTGTCATAAAATCCGTTCAGAGTTTGATGTAAGGTACGGGTGCAGTCTGCGAGAATCGCCCCCGAACTTCAAGCTTTAAATTGAAGAAGGCCGTACGTTGCCGGACGGCCTTCCTTTGCCATTTCTTCCGCCTCCGCAGTTCTCACATCGAAACCGTGTGAAAGTACCGGGCGGATTGGCTCCCCAATCGCGGACAAATCTGGGCACTGGGAAGAGAGCTTAAATCTGTAACGGCTGAGAGCCCAGCGGCGCGGATTTTCGTGCCCGTGTCCACGAGAGATTGGAGCATTTCACTGCTGGGCAGGAAAATAATGGTGCCTGACGAAGAATAAGCTAGCGTAACGGATAGCGATGGCAACTTGACAGTGTCCCAGAGGTAGGAGTATGAGTGATATAAAACCAGCGGATGCTGCCCCGCCAGTCAAAAGCTAAAATTTATATTATCAAGTTAATGGGGGAAAGAAATGAAAAGGTTATTTTGTATACTTGTTTTAGCATCACTCACGCTAGTTTTATCAGGCTGCGGAGGTGGCAGCAGTTCACCACCCCCACCCCCGCCAACATTTGAGGCCCGGATTCTCAGCAATCCAACTTATGACGGTGATATTACATACGACGGATTTACCTATGCCATATCTCCGAATAGTCCCGCGAGCGTGTTTGCCGGTATAGACCCTGTCACAAGATCAGAAACCCGCGCATTTCTAAATTTTTCTTTGTCAGCAGTCAGTAATACATTCATTAATTCAGCAAGACTTGATTTATATATCAATAGTTTCACCTCGAATTACACAACAATTCCCATACGTATAGAACTGGTTTCTTTTACTCCTCCATTAGTGGGTTCGGATTTTGACCGTATTATTCAACCACCGCTAGAAACAGTACAGTCAACTATTTTTAACTCTGACGTCAATAATTACGTATCAATTGACGTCACCCGATTGGTGGCTACAGCCCAATCTATGCGGCTTGCAAACTTCCAAATTCGCATATTAGAAGATCTTGGACCTGTTAATCCGGGACTTTTTGAAATCAACGATGCGACAACCTCTAGAGCTCCTTTACTTGATATTATTTACCAATAAGCTATTCTAATAAAAATAATGTTTATAAGAAACCCGCTTCTATTGAGGCGGGTTTTTTAATAACTTGCTTCCTATGTGCACCAAATCGGGGCACTAGCAGCAGTAATGATCGGATCGGTTTTCATAAACACATGTGCAT
>JBAQPK010000407.1:0-5961 GCA_049305715.1 Desulfuromonadaceae bacterium
GGTGGCAAGGACGCTGCAGCGGTTGCAACAACCCTTGTCAAGGCTGGATTCAAGAAGATAGTGGTTCTGACCGGCGGCTTCGAAGCCTGGCAGGCTGCGAAATTCGATGTTGCACGCGGTAAGCTGACTGCAAAAGCGAGCTATGTTTCCAAGCCACGTCCGGGTGAGATTAATCTGGACGAGTTTAAGAAATACGCTGCAGAACTCCCCGCCGGCGTCATGATCATCGATGCCCGAACCGTTGCCGAGGGCAATGCCGGCATGCTCAAGAACGCCAAATTGATCCCGGCCGAAGAGATCAAGGAGCGTCTGGCCGAGATTCCCAAAGACAAGCAGATCGTGTTCTACTGTAATACCGGCGTGATAGCGGAAGTAGCCTATAACACCCTCAGGGGACAGGGGTACACAAACGTAAAGTTTGTTAATGCCAAGTTTGAATTCGAAAAGAACGGTTCGTACAAGATCTCAAAAAACTGACGTGACATTGCGGGCAATTTCCGTCATACGGCGGAAATTGCCCGCGTGTTTTACGGTGCCACTGTAGGAACCTTTTTATTTGTCAGTATATATTTAAAAATCAATATAATCGGAACAAGCGTTGCATTAGGTCGGCTACATGCCGATTACAGGGTATGAAAATACCTGCAGTCGAAAGGGAAATGAATAATGCCTGGAAAAATTGTAGCCATCATATTGATTTACCCGTTCAAAACTCAGTAATCGATACGTGAGGGAGCGTAATTGCTATCACGCCCCTTCATATGTAGTGGTGATAGAAAAACACATATCCGCTTATTGCAGATATCTTCAAGTATTCAAGCATTATCCAGGAGGTACATTGTGTCGCCAAAATTATCACGTAGAACATTTCTCAAGACAACCGGGGCAGTGACCGCAGGTGTCGCGGCCGCGACAGCCATGCCAAAGAAATTCCTCTCCTGGGCTGAAGAGGAGGGGCAGAAAGATATGAAGCAGATCGCGACATTCTGTGAGCTCTGCTTCTGGAACTGCGGCCTGATCGCCAAGGTGGAAAACAACAAGGTTGTCAAAGTTGACGGCAACCCGCTCAGCCTGCGTGGCCGCGGACGTCTTTGCGGTCGCGGCAATGCCGCGCTGGGGGCGCTGTATGATCCCGATCGCCTCAAGTTTCCGCTGATCAATACCGGCAAGCGGGGCGAACCGGTCTGGAAACGGGCCACCTGGGACGAGGCGCTGGGGGTTATCGCCGGGAAAATGAAAGGCATCAAGGAGAAGTACGGCGCAGAATCCATGGCGCTGATTTATCACGGTACCGGCGCGGCTTTCTGGAAACACCTGCTGCACGCCTACGGCAGCACCCTGTCGGCCGCGCCGTCGTTCGCCCAGTGCCGCGGACCGCGCGATATCGGTTTTGTGCTGACTTTCGGTGCGGATGTGGGGTCGCCGGAATATTACGACTTCAGCAAAAGTAAATATATTGTCCTTATGGGATCACACCTTGGCGAAAATGCCCATAACAGCCAGGTGCAGGATATCATGAACGGTCTGGCCGATGGCGCCAGGCTGACGGTGGTCGATCCCCGCCTCTCCAACATCGCCTCCAAGGCCGACCGCTGGCTGCCGATCAAGCCGTCAACCGACCTGGCACTGCTGCTGGCCTGGATTCGCATCGTCATTGAAGAGGGGTTGTACGACAAGGAGTATGTCGCGAAATATGCCACCGGTTTTGACGAACTGCGTGCGGCAGTCCAGCAGTACACCCCCGCATGGGCCGAGGCGGAGACCTCCATTGGCAGCGACGTGATTGTCAAGGTTGCCCGGGAGATGGGAAAATTTGCTCCGAACGTCTGCATCGGCGCCGGGCGCTTCTCCGCCTGGTATGGTGACGATACCCAGCGCAGCCGTGCGGTTGCCATCCTGAATGCCCTGCTGGGCACCTGGGGAAGGGAAGGCGGGTATTTCTTTCCCACGGGAGCAAAAGTGCCGGAATATCCGGGGCTGCCCGCCTATCCCGAGCATGTGGAGGTGGCGAAACTGGACGAGGCATATCCATTTGCGCTACTGCCGACGACCACCTCCATCAAGCATGCCTCCATCACCGGCCAGCCGCGTCCGGTCAAAGCCTGGTTCGTGTACGGCTCGAACCTGATGAAGACCATGCCGGACAAGGAGGAAACCATCAAGGCCATACAGAACCTGGACCTGATGGTGGCGATCGACACCATGCCGATGGACATCATCAACTATGCCGATGTGGTGCTGCCGGAATGCACTTACATGGAGCGCTATGACAACATCAACCTGGGCAAGTTCAAGGGTGAGGGTGAAATTGCGCTGCGCCAGCCGACCGTTGATCCGCTGTGGGAGTCCAAGCCGTCCTGGTGGATCACGAAAGAGCTGGGCAACAAGCTGGGGTTGCCGGAGTTCTTTCCCTGGAAAGATGGCGAGGAATATATTGCCAAGCGCTGTGAAGCTGGAGGAATCGACTTCGCACAATTGAAAAGGGATGGCGTCATTATCCAGAAGGGGGGCTCTCCGTACATTACCGCCGATAAAGAGCCTGAATTCGGTACGCCATCCGGCAAGATTGAGCTTTATTCCAGCCAATTAGCTGAAAAAGGTTTGGATCCGGTGCCAAAATACACCAGGCATCCGACTCCGCCCGCCGGTCATTTTCGTCTTCTGTTCGGCCGTGCGCCGCTGCACACATTCTCCCGTACTGTCAATAACTTCATGTTGACTGACCTTCAGAAGGAAAATTACCTGTGGGTAAATGCTAAAAAAGGGAAAGAACTGGGATTGAAAAACGGTGACTATGTGTCACTGATAAACCAGGATGGCGTCATAGCAAACGGCCGGATTAAGGTCAAGCTGACCCAGCGCCTACGGGATGATGCCGTCTACATGAACCACGGCTTCGGCGTACACGCCAAGGGGATGAGCCGTGCCAACGGTCAGGGGATTGCCGATGACGACCTGATCACAAAACCCGCCATTGATCCGATCATGGGTGGTACCGCGATGCGCGGGAATTTTGTCAAGATCGTGAAGGGGGCATAGACATGCAATTATTCGGAGTGGTCATACCTGAAAAAAACAGCCTCATGAATACCGCGACCGCGGTTATACGCGGCAAGGAAACTCTGATTATGTATGCATCAATGCTCGGTCTGGTCATCGGATTTTACGGCATTGGCGCCATATTCCTCCTGGGACATGGTCACACTGTCAATACTTCCAGCCAGGTACCATGGGGCATGCAGATATCAACCTACGTCTATTTTGCCCTGCTCAGCACCGGCTGCACCTTTGTCAACTTCTTCGGGCACATCTTTTTCGAGAAACAGTACAAGCCGTTTGCGGCGCGAATTATCTTTGTCGGCATCATTACCGCCGTGGCGGCATTCTTCTCCCTTGCTTCCGAAATGGGGCACGTCGAACGAATGTACTACTTCCTGATATCTCCCAATCCCAAGTCTCCCATGTTCTGGATGGCCATCTGGTATACCTGCTACGTGTGCATCATTACGTGGGAATACATCAACATCCAGACCGGCAGACACTCGGAAAAGGTCATGTGGGCTGCTTTTTTCATAGCCATATTTACCCACAGCACTCTGGGCAGCCTGCTCGGGTCAGTCAGTTCGCGGATCTATTACTACAGCGCCCTGATGCCGATATACTTCCTCTTCATCGCCTTTCTGACCGGAGGAGCCCTGACCACCATTATTGCCGCCAGGACCGTGATCAGAAAAAAACTCGACGCAGAGTACCATCTGGCGCCATTTATAAAGCTGCTCAGGGTGGGGTTGGGATTGGCCCTCCTGATCAGTTTCTGGCGCACCATGATCGGACTTTCAGCCCATCTGGAGGGATCGGAAGTATTTTCGCTCACCCTCATCAACAGTCTCCTGTTCGGCATTGTGGTGGTTATCATCATCCCCTTCATTTTGCTTCAATTGGGCAGGAGCGCCAAATGGCTGATGTTTGTCGGTGTCTTCATCATGGCAACCCAGCTGAAAGCAAGAAACGACCTTGTAATCGGCGCCTTCAAGATACCGCTCTTCAGAGTCTATGACATGCCGGAAGTGGTGCATTACTCGCCGTCGATGTACGAGTCTCTGGTTGTAGTCGCCTCGGCATCGCTGGTTGTGTTCGTATACATTATCTTCAACCGTTCCGGTATTTTAGATCTGCAGAGCAACAAGGAGGTGCACTAGTCATGGATAAGTTTGACGACAAGGATATCCTGGAAATAATGCAGACCGACCTGCAGCGTGCCCTGAAAAAGCCGCGTGCGGAGCGGCGCTGGGCCATGGCAATCGACCTGAAGAAATGCATCGGCTGCCACGCCTGCACCACCGGCTGCATGTCAGAAAACCTGACCCCTCCCGAGATTCATTATCGGCCGGTCAAGGAAGAAGAAATTGGCGAGTTTCCCAATACCGGCATGCGCTTTCTGCCACGTCCCTGCATGCAGTGCGATTCGCCGACCTGTACGCCGGTTTGTCCGGTTACCGCCACCTACAAACGGGATGACGGCATCGTGGTGATCGATTACAACAAGTGCATCGGCTGCCGTTACTGTATCGTTGCCTGTGCCTACGGTGCCCGCTCCGCCGATGTGGGGCACTACTTTACCGGTGATTTCCACGACAAAACGTATGAGGTGGAGAATTCCGGCGAATACGGAGGGAAATTCAAACGTAAGAGTCACTGGCATTCACCGATCGGCAATGCCCGCAAGTGTCATTTCTGTATCCACCGCGTGGAAAAGGGTGAGCTGACCCGCTGTACCACAACCTGCCTGGGGCATGCCACGTATTTCGGCGACATCAACGACCCCAACGCCTTGATTACCAAGCTGATTGCAAAGCCAAACGTGATCAAATACAAGGAAGAACTTGGCACCAAACCGATGGTGTATTACATCGTGTAAAAATGCTGGACATTTATATTGAATATGCTAAGAGATGAATATACGAATAAGCCGGTTCGCCGGAACATCATACACAAAGGAGATTTACCATGAAGAAGATCATGACCCTGTTGGTTGCCGTCCTGACCGCCGTTTCGTTCGCTTCCGTAGCCGTGGCAAGCAGCCATATGAAGCCGGAAGAAGCCAAGCCTGCTGAAGCTGCTGCTCCTGCTACTCCTGCTGCAGTGAAGAAGGACGTGAAGAAAGAGAAAAAGAAAGCGGCCAAAAAGAAAGCAGAAGCAAAACCGGCAGCAAAAGGTAAAAAAGAAGTTTCCGGCTGCTGATTTCAGCCTGATATATGTAAGACAGGAGGCATGAGCAGTCGGCATGCCTCTTTTTTTGTAGCAGGATACTCGAAGCGGCGTGCTATAGTGCCGTACTTTCAAGATGTTAAAGGTCTCCTCCGGACATGCTGATCCGTACCGCCGGGCACGGCACAATTCATTTCATACTTCTGCTCCTGATATCCCTTCCGCTGCTCCTCTCCGGATGTCAGCGGGGAATAAAAGAATCCTCCTGCGTCCGCTGTCACAAAGGTCTCGAGCATGTTTCCAAAACCCATGGCGACTGCGTCTCCTGCCATGGCGGCAAGCCTCTGGAAAAGGGGAAGGAACAGGCGCATCAAGGAGTTTTCGGCATCACCGACCCGGAAGATATCGGGCGTTGGGAGAATGGCTGTGCTCCCTGCCACAGGTATCAGTTTGAGCGGATGAAGAGCAATCTGATGTACACCGCTGCCGGGATGATCCGCAACACCCAGCTGACCTGGGAGGGGGAGGACGGCAGCAGCTATACTACCCATGGTGAAAAGCAGTACGATGCCGCCGGCAGGCCGTTTTCGCCCAAACCGGTCGCCGAACTGGACAACCTCTCCGGCGAGTTGTACCGCAAATTCTGTGCCCGCTGCCATGTCGGAGCGGAGGCCACCGGCGCCTATGGCGCCAGCCACGCCTCCGGCTGCGCCGCCTGCCATTTTCCCTGGAACAATGAGGGGACATACGAAG
>JBAQPK010000408.1:0-2269 GCA_049305715.1 Desulfuromonadaceae bacterium
GGGTGATCCGGCAGCTGTTATCCTCGACATCATGCTCCCCGGTGAAAACGGCCTGGCCATACTCAAGAGGATTCGACAGGCACACACCGTCCCGGTCATCATGCTTACCGCAAAAGGAGAGGACGAAGACCGCATCACGGGTCTTGAACTCGGGGCGGACGACTATCTTCCCAAGCCGTTCAACCCGCGGGAACTTCTGGCACGGATCAATGCCGTGCTGAGACGTGCCGCCGTTTCACGACCGGAGACGAACGTCGCCGCCGCCGATAGCATCGGGATCGGCGGTTTTGTGCTGCATCGGAGAAGGCGCTCGGTCAGCGTGGGTGAAGAGGAGGTCGAGCTTTCAGCCACGGAGTACAGATTGCTGGAGGCTCTTATGTCACATCCGGGGATGGTGCTTACCAGGGATGAACTGCTGAACTACGCCCGAGGGAAAGACTTTGGCCCGTTCGACAGGAGTATTGATGTCCACATCGGCAAACTGCGGGTAAAGACGGAGCTTCTCTCTGGAGGGAAGCGCTGCATCAAGACCGTCTGGGGGTCCGGCTATATGTTCGAGGCGGGTGGTTCATGATCCGCAGCCTGTATCTCAAAATACTCCTCCACTGGGTTGTGGCGCTGATTATTACCGAAGCCCTCATTTTCGGCCTTTTCACACTGGTTGCCGGCGACAGCCATCGCCGGTATGTCATCACGTCGGTGGGCCAAAGCACCGTTGTCGCTCGTGATTTCGTACAGGAGGCGGTTGCTGCCGATATCGCAAAGGGAGGGTTGCCGGCCGATGCACTTGAAGCAGCGGTCCGCAGATTAAGCGCCAGTGTCAATGCCAGGGTGTGGGTCACAGGCCGCAACGGAGAGTCGGTAGCTGCCTCGTTTCCGGGTAAAACTCCTTCCCCCGTTACCAATCCAAGGCGGTCGGGGCAGCATGACGGGGTAATGGTTTACGTGGATGTGAGCAGAGAAGTTCCCTGGTACGCGGTAGTGCCCGTGGTCGTGCCGGCCGAGGGGAGCAACACGCTGATGCTGCATCTCCTCTCGACCCGCGCTGCCGGAGCTTTCCCCAGTGGTCCTTTTGCCGCAGGTCTGGCGCTCATCTGGGCGCTGGTAGCCCTCTTGGCGGTCCCCCTTTCACTGCGCATCACCAAACCGCTGAACCGCCTCCAGGAATCCGCCCTCCGTATCGCGGGTGGGGATCTGACCACACGGGCTGAAATATCGGAACGAGACGAGATCGGAAGACTTGCCGCGGCCTTCAACACAATGGCAGAAACAGTGGAGCGGATGGTACGCGGGGGCAAAGAACTTACAGCAAATATTTCGCACGAATTGCGGAGTCCTCTTGCTCGTATTCGAGTGGCGGGAGAGTGCCTCAAGGATGCGGTTGATAAGGGGGACAAAGAGGAAGCAGACGAGATGCTGGAGGCGATGTGGGAGGATGTCGAGGAGGTAGATCGCATGATTGCTCGAATCCTCGAATTTTCCAAACTGGATCTGCATGAACCGCTTCCGGTGTCTGAAGAGCTCGCTCCGGCAAAGCTGATTACGGCGCTCATAAAGACGGTCGGGCCAATGGCAAAAGCAAAAAACATCAACTTTGAAATTGACCTCCTGCAGGAGGAACACATCACAGGAGATGAAGAATGGCTTCGAGCGGCTTTTAAGAACCTGTTGGAGAACGCCGTGAGGCACACTGAGGAGGGAGGTGACGTCCATGTTGCTATGCACCGGGAGGACACGTCACTGGTTTTTGAAATAACAAACTCTCATACACCGCTAGAGCCAAAGGAGCTGGGACTGATTTTTAATCCGTTTTACCGGGTGAAGGAGAATACTGGCGAAGGAACTGGACTTGGCCTGGCCATCACCAAAAAAATCATCACTCTGCATCATGGAGAGATTGGCGCCAGGAATGTACTGAAAGGTTTTCAGGTCTGGTTTGTCCTTCCTATGAAGAAGGTATGAGCAAAGGGATATGCTGGGCTCCGGACATTATTCACCATATACCACGTGACACCCATATTTTTTATCCCCACCTCTTCTTGCACCGACCACTGCCTCATGCATGCTTTGCAGCTCTGGCAGAATTGGGGAAAGCGATTACGGCTCCAACATGGCCTGGATGATGTTCAGGCCGTCGAGAATCTCGGCGTCGTCCGGGTCGAGGATGTATTGCATAGCGATGCCAAAGGTAGTGCCGATGATCATCCGGGTGATGAGCTCGGGGGAGTATGCGTGAAGGTTCTCCTGTACGGAACAGTCGCTCACGATG
>JBAQPK010000409.1:0-8378 GCA_049305715.1 Desulfuromonadaceae bacterium
TATTCGCCAAGCTGGCGGTGGACGCTTTACGGTATCTGGCAATAGTGGTCAGGGGATGGCCGAAGGATGCTGAAAGCGCCGTGGACAAAAGGGACACGTCGCGGTGGAGCCAGACCGACCGACAGAACCCGTGATCACACCCTTCAAAGTGCGTGTCGCAGAAGAGCGGGACAGATATGTCTGATTCATTGGGAAGTGTTGTAAAATGAATCTGCCCCGCATTTTTCCGGACAAATAGCGCGCCTGCAACCTATTGTATTTATTGAAAATACATCTCGATACCAGACATTTTACCTTGACTTTTCCCTCTCCCTGAGCTACCACGGTACCTCCTTAGCCAGATACGCTGGGAGATAAACGATAATACTAAACCATCCGCGAGGGTGGGACGGAAAGCCTACTGGGTCTCATGAGATAGCCGGGTCGCCGAAATATCAAACAGATATTATGGCGATCCGGCTTTTTTTGCCGTCGGTTTCACCATGGCAGGACGCAGAGGCGGTATGCGTACGTTCTGCTCATAAACGGAGGAAACATGAATAACCTGAGTAAAAAAATGCATGAACTGGCGGTGTTCATCGAATTCATCGCCGGATCCGGGCTGGCGATCTTTTTTCATATGGTGCTGCATAACGAACTGGCGGCTTATATAGTTTTCGGCATGGGAATACTGCTGTCACTGGTCACCTACCTGGTACGGGAGGATATCGAAAAATCCAAAGCCGAGCTTCTCGCCCAGTACCAACAGGTCCACGAAATCCCTTTCGCCCTGGCGCAAATCCATGATGAGGAATGCAAAGCCAAGGCTCACGAACTGATCTCCGCCACCATAAAGAGTCTCGCTACGCTGCAGCAGGGATATATCACCCTGGAAGAACTGGAGTTTTATCTGGAAGGCGCCAGACTCTCCGATCAGGCAACGCATCGTATCAAGGCCGTAGACCCGTTAACCTGTGGCTGGATGAGTCGGGGGGCACTGTTGAACTTCTATCAGGCCAACGTCCGCGCCCTCGATCGCGGCGTCCAGATCACACGCATCTTCGTGACCACCCGCGAAGAGCTGGCTGACTCCGAAGTCCAGAAGGTCCTGGTTGCACAGTACCGCGACAACATCGACATGCGGCTCGCTTTCCGTGACGAGCTTCCAACGGCCGTCGATATCAGCGGCAGGGACACATACAGCTCCTTTGATTTCGCGATCTATGATGATCGGGCCGTGACCGACGTCTTTGGCCAGTCCAGCAAATACTACGGCCGGAAAACATGCCAGCCGGTAGAAGTTAACAAGTACATCTACCTCTTTGAGCTACTCGAACACAGCGCCCATCTGGTAGCGCTGGAGAACGACAGAATTGTCCTGGCAAGCGAGCAGGCTAAGGCCGAAACTACGAGGTGTTCCGGAGAGGTGTCCTTTGACGCGGGACAATTCGAACCACAAAAGCTCTGCGAAAGTTTGTGACTCGGGGTGTGATCAAGAAACGCACCGTAATTGCCGAATAATATGTCAAAACAGATTTTGCTTTAGTATTTACAGGTGAATAGAGCGGGACAGATATATGTAATTCATTGCAGAAGTGTTTTGAAATACATCTGTCTCACATTTATTCCGCATTTTTTTCTTTGGAGGTATGAAATGAGGAGAGTCATACGTGCTTGTGGGGTCGTGTGTATTGCTATGATCAGCAGCGGCTGTTCAACAGTATCCAAAAGTTATGGAAAGGACGGGCGCGAGACGCATATCATCCGGTGCGATGCCGCGGATTCGTTATCCGTCTGTCGTGAACAAGCAAAAGCTGAATGTCCCCAAGGATATACGACCATCTCGGAAACCACAGGCGTCAACCGAAAAGAGATCAGGGTCATATGTAAAAACCTGGCCGGTCCGGTTACAAAGGGCACAGCGTCAGGCGCTGCAAGACCTGTAACGCCGCCGTAATCCGCATCTGTTTCAAACGAGAGAGGCCTTTCATTCGAATGAAGACATAGAGGGCAAAGATGTTTGAAAAGCAGAGCTGTGAAGGCTACAAGCAGCCGTTGGATGGCATAGAACAGAAGACGCTGGTTCATGGCGACAAGACGCTGATGGCGGAGTTCCGGCTGCGAAAAGGGGCCCTCCTCCCCCTTCACTCACACCCCCACGAACAGATCGGTTACCTGGTGAAGGGACAGATCCGGCTGACGGTCGGAGTGGAAGTCTACGACGTGCAGCCGGGGGATAGCTGGTGTATTCCGGGCGACGTGCCGCATTGCGCCGAAATCATCGAGGAGTCGGTGGCCGTGGAGGTGTTCTCACCGGTGCGGGAGGATTACCTGCCGCGTGCCACGCTGTAATCCCGCCGCCCCGCTAGAATCTTCTGAAGGCTCCTCGAACCGCCCTGTTTTTTTTGGATTTGACAGAAGGTGGGCCGGTTCTGTATACAGGGTTATCCGTTTTTTTTATCACGGTGTTACATTTTATGCGAACGTATGTTTTCGCCAATTTATATTCATACCCTTGAAAAAACGGTGGCTCACTCCCATGCCTAAATCAAGAGAACTTGCCCAGGCCAACCTGGAGAATATATACCGGATTTTTACCGTCCCTGAAGCCCCCGATTCCACTCTGGGCCGCATCGATCAGGCTATCTCAGATGATCTGACCGGTTTTTTGCAGGAGCATATCGTTGCCGTTGAGCGCGACATCGATGAGATCGAGGGGGACTTTTCCCGGTCCCGCATTCCGGAAGACCCCACCTATGTCTCGGACTACACGGAATTCCTCAAGGAAAAACTCGTTTCCCAATCCGTGCACACCGCCTCGCCGGGGTTCATCGGGCACATGACCTCCGCCTTGCCGTACTTCATGCTCCCCCTTTCCCGGATTCTGACCGCTCTTAACCAGAACCTGGTCAAGGTGGAAACCTCCCGGGCCTTCACGCCCATGGAGCGGCAGGTGCTGGCCATGATCCACCGGCTGATCTACAGCGGCAGCGACGATTTTTACAGCCAGTGGATTCAGAACAGCAGCTATTCCCTGGGCGCCTTTTGCTCCGGCGGCACCATCGCCAACGTTACCGCACTTTGGGCGGCCCGCAACCGCCTCTGCGGCCCCTCGGGCGATTTCAAGGGGATCTCGCGGGAGGGGCTGCTCAAGGCGTTGCGGCATCTGGACTGCCAGGGCCTGGCCATTCTGGTCTCCCGCCGCGGCCATTATTCCCTGGGCAAAGCCGCCGACCTGCTGGGAATCGGACGGGATAACCTCATCGCTGTGGAGACGGACGACAACAACCGCATCGACATGAAGCGGCTTCGGGAACACTGCACACGGCTGCGGGGAGAGGGGATCCGCCCCTTGAGCCTCATCGGCATCGCCGGCACCACCGAAACCGGCAATGTCGATCCGCTGGAGGCCCTGGCCGACCTGGCCGCGGAGCTGGGCTGCCACTTCCATGTGGACGCCGCCTGGGGCGGGCCGACCCTGTTTTCCGATACCTACCGGGGACTGCTGCGGGGCATCGAACGGGCCGACTCGGTGACCATCGACGCCCACAAGCAGCTCTATGTGCCCATGGGCGCCGGCATGGTGCTGTTCAAGGACCCTGCGACCCTTTCCTCCATCGAACACCACGCCGCCTACATCATCCGCCGGGGTTCGAGGGATCTGGGCAGCCGTACCCTCGAAGGCTCGCGCCCCGGCATGGCCATGTTGGTGCATGCCGGCCTCTCCATCATCGGCCGCAAGGGGTATGAACTGCTCATAGATCAGGGGATCGAGCGTGCCCGCCGCTTCGCCCGGCGCATCGACGCCCATCCCGACTTCGAACTGGTATCCGAGCCCGAACTCAACATCCTCACCTACCGCTACATCCCGGCCTGGGTGCAAACGGCCCTTGCTCAGGCCCCGGCGGAGCGGGCGGCCCGCATCAACGAACTCCTCGACAAAGTCATCGAAGCCATACAAAAACGCCAGCGCGAGGCCGGAAAGACCTTCGTCTCCCGCACCAGTCTCGCCCCGGGGCGCTACAAGGGCGACACCATCACCGTTTTCCGTGTGGTGATGGCCAACCCCTTGACCACCGAAAAAATACTCGCCGCCGTCCTCGACGAACAATGCGAGATCGCCACCCAGGCGGACATCCGGGCCCAGTTGGAGCAGATCAAGGAATTGGTGACCAAACGTTGACACGTCAATATCTTAAACCATGATCCCGGATACTTCGGAAACAGAACTTCGCCCGGCAGGGCCCATAATGGAGTGATCCTGTCCACGGCGGACCGCAGCACATCCCGCATCTCTCTCTTCACGTACCGCACCTTCCGGAAATGGCGAAAAAGATGGATACAAACGGCGCAAGCCGGCGTAAAATAAGGGAGTGGAAGAACAATAATCGAAAGGGGGAAACTGTCATGGCAACTAAAGCTGAGTTTAAAAAATTCACCACCCCGGACGAAGTACGGACCTTCAATCACGGCAAGGTGGAGCTGGTTAATATAGCGGGTGGTACGGTGGGCCGCCTGATTCTGGATCCTGGCTGGCGCTGGTCCGAAGATGTTAAGCCGATCGCCGGGACCGAATGGTGCACGGCGCCGCATTTCCAGTATCTGGTCTCAGGGCGTCTGCATATAAAAATGGCCGATGGCGCCGAATTCGATTTGGGCCCCGGCGATGTTTCAACTCTCCCTGCCAACCATGACGCGTGGGTGCTGGGGAATGAACCGGTTGTATTGGTAGACTGGTACGGCGCTGTAAATTAGGCCAAACCTTAAGTGGGGGCAGATTGGGTTCAAGAGCGACTACAAAAATATGAGCTGATCTGCCCATGTGCCGTTCAAGATATACATGCGAATAAAGGGGTGCTTTCCGTCAATTCGAGTGATTGGGGAGTGCCCCTTTTCCACTGCCAGCGCCTTGAACTGCCGTGACGTGTCCATGCTTTCCGGAATTGGATTGATCGTCAATAAACTGAAAGAAATTGTCCCGCCTCACCCGAAACGCGCCACCAACTCACGCGACACCGAAAAAATTCCGATACCTGTAGGACAGACCGCGTCGCATCTCCCGCAGACGAAACAACTGATTTCACCCCATTTTTCCGGGTCGGCGGCCAGTTTGTGATGGATGCGCCGCCGGGTGCGGAGCGCCTCGCTCCCGAGTGGGTTGTGGCCGCTCGCCTCGCGCATGAAGCCGTCCAGCTGACAGGAATCCCACATGCGGCTCCGCTCGACCTGTTTTGCACTGCGCCAATCCTGCACGCCGAAGCAGGTGCAGGTGGGGCAGCAGAGGTTGCAGCCGGTGCAGGCGATACAGCGGTCGCCGATCTCCGCCCAGAATGAATCGGGGACGCGGTCGGCCCGGAGCAGTTCCGAGGCGCGACGGATCAGGTTCTGATTCTCGTCCGGCGGGGTGGCCGCGGCCTGTCGGAGCAGCTCAACAGACTCCGGCGGGGCGGAGTCCGGCAGAGCTGCAACAATTTTCCTGCCGGCATCGCTGTAGGTCATCACGAGCCAGCGGCTTCCGTCCCAGAACAGTTCCAGATCGCAGTCACCGCCTGCCGGCGGTATCAGTAACCCTCCCGGAGCGCAGTAGCCGGAGAGTCCCGCCACCACCGCATTCTGCCGCTGGCGGAAGTAGATGTCGTCACGCCAGCCGTCGACAAAGAAGCGGTCGATGAAGCGGAGACAGGCGAGGTCTCGGGGGGTGAAGCCGAGTACGAAGAGCGTGCGGAGAGGAGGGGGCGGTTCCTGCAGATTGCCTCCTGCGGCGGTGAACATCGTTTCCTGCTGCGGAAAAAACGCGGCGGTCGGTTTGCTCAGGATTGCGGCGCCATGCAGGGCAAGAGGGCCGTCATCCTGCGAGCCGATGACGCGGGTGCCGTCGGTGAGCAGGATCGGGAGGCGCAGCTCCCACGTATGGGCAAGGGAGGCGAAAAACGAATCGAGGCGGTCGGGAGTCAGGACTCTCATGGCAGCTTCTCCACCCGCACCGCACAGACCTTGAATTCCGGAATGGACGACTCGGGGTCGAGGACGTTGTTGGTAAGGGCGTTGGCCGCCCCTTCGGCAAAATGAAACGGCATGAACACGACGCCGGGGATCACCATCGTCGTCACCCGCGCCTCCGTCCGCACATCGCCGCGGCGGCTCGACACCAGCAGCATGTCGCGGTCGCGCACCCCGAGGCGGGCGGCATCGTCCGGATGCAGTTCGATAAACGAGCGGGGCTCCTCCCGGTTGAGGAGATGGGTGCGGCGGGTCATCGTGCCGGTATGCCAGTGGAAGTAGGTGCGGCCGGTCGTCAGCACCAGCGGGTAATCGTCGTCGGGGAGTTCGGCCGGGGGGCGGTGGACGACCGGACTGAAACGCCCGGGGCCGCGAGTGAAACGCTCGATGTGCAGGACCGGCGTGCCGGAGTGATCCCGGTTGGGGCAGGGCCATTGCAGGCCGTGCGGGTCCAGGCGGTCATAACTGACGCCGCCGTAGATCGGGGTGAGCCCGGCGATCTCGTCCATCACTTCCGCCGGACCGGCATAGCGCATCCCCTGATATCCGGCACGCTCCGCGACGGCACAGATGATCTCCCAGTCGGCGCGGGCCGCGCCGGGCGGTTCCACGGCCTTGCGCAGACGCTGGACGCGGCGTTCGGTGTTCGTGAAGGTGCCCTCCTTTTCGGCGTAGCAGGCGGCGGGAAGCACGATGTCGGCGAGGAGGGCGGTCTCGGTCAGGAAGATATCCTGCACGACCAGCAGCTCCAGGTTCTCCAGCACGCTGCGGGCGTGCCCCTGGTCGGGGTCGGAGAGCATCGGGTTCTCCCCCATGAAGAACATCCCCTGCAGCATCCCGGCCGAGGCGGCGTCCATCGCGCGGGTCAGCGGGAGCCCGGGTGCCGCGGGGAGAGCCTCGACCCCCCAGGCGCGGGCGAATTTCTCCCGCAGGGCCGGGTCGGACACCTTCTGGTAGCCGCTGTAGATGTCGGGGAGCGCCCCCATGTCGCACCCGCCCTGGACGTTGTTCTGGCCGCGGAGCGGGTTGACGCCGGTTCCGGAGCGCCCGATGTTGCCGGTCAGCATCGCCAGCGCGGCGATGCAGCGGACGTTGTCTACTCCGTGGCTGTGCTGGGTGATCCCCATCGAGAAGACGATCATGGCGCGCTCCGCCCCGGCGAACAGGCGCGCCGCCGCGACGATCTGAGCCGCTTCGAGGCCGGTGGCTTTTGCGGCACGCTCCGGCGTCCAGTCGGCCACCGCTGCGGCCAGCGCGTCATAGTTCTCGGTGCGCGCCGCGATAAAATCTTCATTCGCCAGCCCTTCGGCGATGATGACGTGCATGATCCCGTGCAGCAGCGCGACGTCGCTGCCGTTCTTATGGCGCAGGTGGAGGTCGGCGTGGCGGGAGAGGCGGATGCGGCGGTTGTCGGCGACGATCAGGCGCGTCCCGTTCCGGACCGCATTGAGGATGCGGCTGCCGATCAGGGGGTGCTGCTCGGTGGTGTTGGAGCCGATGACGAGGACCATATCGGTCTGGTCGATACAGGAGATCGAATTGGTCATCGCCCCGGAGCCGAATGTTTCGGCCAGGCCGGTCACGGTGGAGGAGTGGCAGAGGCGGGCGCAGTGGTCGATGTTGTTGGTGCCGAATACACCCCGCGCCAGCTTCATCAGCAGGTAATTCTCCTCGTTGGTCGCCTTGGCCGAGGAGGCGAACATGACCGCATCGGCCCCGTGCCTCTCCTGCACCGCGCGGAGCCTCGCGACAACCAGATCCAGGGCCTCGTCCCACGAGGCGGGCTGCAGCACGCCGTCACGGCGGATGAGCGGGGTGGTCAGGCGGTCGGGGTGATGGACGAACGCGTAGGCGTTCCACCCCTTGACGCAGAGGCCGCCGCGGCTGACCGGATGGGTCGTGCTCGGCTCCACCCCGACCAGGCGTCCGCTGTCGCTGACGAGGTAGAACGTGCAGCCGGTGCCGCAATAGGGGCAGACGGTCAGGGTCCGTTTCATGCGGATCCGCCTTCTGGCGTATAGCTTCGTTGCCTCGTCGAGCCTCTCCTCGACGTACTGATCAGTACGCCTGCGGCGGTCTCTTCTCGCTGCCTTGCGCTCCGCCAGAAATCGAATCCGTTGGAGGTTTTAATAAGTTCTGGCATCATAGCGCCCCCCGCAGGTTTTCAATTTCATCGAGCCGGAATACGGGGCCGTCCTGGCAGCAGTAGAGGTGATCGATCGTGCAGTGGCCGCATTTGCCGACGCCGCAGCGCATCTGCCGCTCCAGGGATACGACGATCCGTTCGGAAGGGAGTCCCTTCTTCTTCAGTTCGGCGATGACGGAGCGGTACATGGCCGGCGGGCCGACGATCACGGCAACCGTTTTGTCGGGATCAAATGCGAGGGGGGGGATCAGGG
>JBAQPK010000410.1:0-2927 GCA_049305715.1 Desulfuromonadaceae bacterium
ATAATCATCTCCATGCAGTCCCGCCGTCGCTCCGACGGCCACCGCCTCCTGCCCGCTGTACAGATGCAGAAAGCCGGTGATGTGACCCTTGGTATACTGCTCGGCACACGACTCCTCGAATTCACGGGACAGCACCATCTGCTCATACAACTTCAGCAATTCCTGATCGGGCAGAACCGCCCTCAGCCTCGTTTCCATACCTCACCCCGGTCCCGGTACAGAGCAGTACTACTCAGTGGGTCGTTTCTGTGCATTCAGCGCGTTCCCAGGAATCCAGCTCGCCGTTGGCCAACCGCACCTGAACCGTTTCCCCGGCATTGGTGCACCCGAATGACATCCCCGTCTCCCCTGTCCGTATATTTCTGAGCAGAACTGGTTCGTCCCGCTGCTCGGTCCAGTAGCATACTTTGCTGTATTCTGAAGCTTTCATGACAGTCACCTCCCTGTATGGAAACAGTATAGCACAGATCAATAAAAGACCGAATAAGCCTTTTATTGATCTGAAGCGGGCTTCTGCTTCTGATCGGAATTGTCAGCGGGATGCGAAAAAAAGAACCAGCATCAGCTGCAGAGGAAAGAGGTTCAGGTACATAAAAAGGAGCCTCCGGGAACGCATCAGCGCCAGAAGCAGCAGCGGGACCGGAAAGGCGGTATACCAGAGGGAGGCGGGGCGGCCGATCGTCCCGAAGGCCGGCAGCATCAGTGTTGCCGCCGTCAGGGCCACGATCCAGAGTCCGAACAGCCACTGCCCCGCCGCGACAAGCGGAACTCCGGCCCGGCGATAATCTGCACAGTGACGTTCCTGCAGCAGCCAGAAGTGGGGGATCTGCCAGATGAAGAGGACTCCGGCCAGTGTGATGATCCGGTAATCGTTCGGGTCGCCTCCGGCAAGGCACCAGCCGATCAGCGGCGGGAAGGCCCCGCACAGTGCCCCGATCGGCAGGGCCAGGGTGGTTTTGCGCTTGAGGGGTGTGTAGACCGCCAGATACCAAGCCGTAGCGGCCAGGCCGAGCAGGGGAGGGAGGAGACCGCCGGTCGTGGCGAGGAGAACAATGCCGGTCAGAATGGTACAGGCTCCGGCAAAGGCGACGGTGGCTGTGGACAGACGCCCCTGGGGGAGCGGCCGCAGCATGGTGCGGGTCATCAGGGCGTCGAGGTCGCGCTCCAGCAGCTGGTTGAAGGCCGAGCCGCCCATGGCCAGCAGGGCCACGCCGCAGAAGGCCGCCAGAAGATTCACCGCCTGGACTGGTGCCGGGAAGAGGCAGACCCCCCCCAGGGCGGTTACACCGTTCAGGAGCGCCAGTCGCAGGCGGAACAGGGTGACCAGAATCCGGGTCATTTGAGTTCTTTCAGGTATTCCAACACAGCCGATAACTCTTCTTCCGTGAGTGAAAAGGGGGGCATTACCGGCGGGAATCCCTTGACCACGTCGGTGCCCGGTTCCAAAAGGGAGTGTCGCAGGTAGGCGTCGTCCACGGTGATGGTTCGCTCCGTACCGTTCGTAATGACAGTAACGCTCCTGCCCCGGATCCCTTTGAACGTCGGTCCGATCCTGGGCGTTCCGTCCTCGGAGTGACAGCCAAGGCAGCCGTATTTTTCCAGCACTTCATGTCCGCCCTGTTCTTCGCCCCCCTCTCCCTCACCCTCACCCTGCTCCAGCCAGCTGGCGAATTCGGCCTCGGGGAGCGCCTCGACGGTGGTAATCATGGCAGAATGGCCGGTACCGCAATACTGGGAGCAGAACAGATCATAGCTGCCCGGCTTCGCCGCTACGAACCAGGCGTAATTAGTCATGCCGGGCACCACGTCCCGCTTGACCCGGAAGGCGGGAAGGAAGAATCCATGGATCACGTCCTGGGAAACCAGCTCCACCCGCACCGGCCGACCTGCCGGAACGTACAGCTTGGAACTTGTCCTGCCGCCCGCATACCTGAAATTCCATGACCACATGCGCGCCGTTGCGGTCACCGAAATGGCGTCTTTCGGCACCGCGCGCAGTACCAGGTATCCTTTCCATCCGTACCAGAACATGGCCAGCACCAGCAGTGTCGGCAGCACGATCCAGACGATCTCCAGCCAGAGGTTCCCATCGGCCTGGGATGTCGGCTGCGGTGACCGGGAGCGGTGGTAACGCAACACGAAAGCCACCATGGCGACGGTGATGCCGAGCAGCAGTACGAGGCAGACGCCGAAGATGAACATGAAGACCGGGTCGATCGCCTCGGTGGTGGTTATGAGGTTCTGTGGGTTCACGTCATTCCCTTATCTGTAAAGTACGTCGAAAAAAGTGAAGCCGATGAAGATTGCCAAAGTTACAAGAGCCAGAAACAGCAGCCAGCGCAGCAGCCGCTCCTCGTATTTCATATGCATGAACACGGCGATTACCATCCCGGATTTAACGCAGGCGATGGCCAGCGCCCCCAGCACCTTGTACCCCCCTAGCTTCACGCGGGTAATCGCCACGGTCAGGGCGGTCAGGGCCAAGAGCGCCAGCCAGATGCCGACAAGTTCTCTGTAGCTCACGATGTGCTGTTGTTCGTTCATATTTTTACGTTCCAATACCTCGTCTTACAGGTCACAATTACTATGCAATCTCTCGCCATTCGCCACCATCCACATAATACTATTTCTGCTCAGTCCGCTTTAGTTGCTAAATCTCTAACCGTTCACCTCAAACTCAGGAATCGCCCGCCGCATGAACTCATCAAACAACGGAACAGTAAATGCCATATCACCATGGGTTGGGCTGTAGATCATCCCTTTTTTGATCAGCTTGGCCCTGACCGGCCCGAGGCTGTTAATCTTGACACCAAGCACTGCTGCAATATCTCCGGATCGATTGGCATTTGGACCCAGATGGGCCATGGCTCTCAGATAATTCTTCTCACTGGGGGTTAGTCTGTCGAATCGTACGCGGAAAAAGTTGG
>JBAQPK010000411.1:0-5690 GCA_049305715.1 Desulfuromonadaceae bacterium
CTCTATGAGGATGGTCTGCATCGATTCATAGCGCTGCTGGATCACAAGGTAGCCACGGGATATGATTTTGCCCAAACCAACGACGATCTTGAGCGCAAGCGTGTAGACGACGCCTTCCGGGTCATCAGTCAGAGCTTCTCGTATCTTCGCGGCGCCGACTCCGTGATGGAATACTTTGATACCAACGGCAAGCGCAGCTATGAGGACCGCATCTACAGCAACCTCGGTGAATTCTATTTCGACAAGCGCCGGTACAGCGATGCCGCGGCCGCTTACAACGCGTTCGTCAAACGTAACCCGTTACACCGGGTCTCGCCGCAGTTCCATATGCGCGTCATTGAAATCCACATGGCCGGCGGCTTCCCCAGCCTTGTGATCGACGCAAAAAAAGAATTTGCCAGAAATTACGGGCTGAAGGCTGAATACTGGAAACATTTCGAACCGGGCGCGCGTCCCGAGGTCTTAGGTTTCCTGAAGACCAACTTTACCGACCTTGCTCATCATTACCACGCGCTGTACCAGGATCCGCAGCATGTCAAGGAAAAGGCAGAGAACTTCCGGGAGGCCCTGCACTGGTATGAGGAGTTCCTGGTCTCCTTCACGCAGGATGCCGAAGCGCCGGCGATCAATTACCAGTTGGCCGATCTGCTGACTGAAAACCGCTCCTTTGCCAGAGCTGCGCTGGAATACGAAAAGACAGCCTATGACTATCCGCGTCATGAAAAGTCGTCTGCTGCCGGCTATGCCGCCATCTATGCCTATCGGGAACATCTACGCACCGCTGCGCCAGAGGAGAAAGACAAAGTCAAGCGCGAGACCGTGCGCAGTTCGCTCAAATTTGCGGAGACCTACCCGGAACACGAGAAGGCGGCGATCGTCCTCGGGGCGGCCGCGGATGATCTGTTCGACATGAAGGATTACGAGCAGGCGCTCGCTGCCGCGCGCAAGCTTATCCAGGTTTTTCCGGGTGCAGACCAGGAGACCCTCCGGTCGGCCTGGATCGTTGCCGGCCATTCCAGTTACGAGCTCCAGCGCTATGCCGAGGCCGAGACCGCCTATGAGAAGGTTCTGGTCCTGCTCCCCGCAGAAGACAAAAGCCGGCCAGGCTTCATCGACAATATTGCCGCGTCGATTTACAAGCAGGGCGAACAAGCCAATGCCCTCAAGGATCATCGGGCCGCTGCAGACCATTTCCTGCGTGTTGGCCGCATGGCTTCCACATCCAAGATCCGGGTGAATGCCGAGTACGAGGCCGCTGTCGCCCTGATCCAGCTCAAGGACTGGAAAATGGCGGTCACTGTCCTGGCGGGATTCCGGGAACTCTTCCCCGGGCATTCGCTGCAGCCGGAAGTCACCAAGAAGATTGCCTATGTCTACAAGGAGGACGGGCAGCTTTCCCTCGCTGCTAATGAATATGAACAGTTAGAGAGGGAATTCCAGGATGAGGAGGTGAGGAGAGGGGCTCTCATGCTTGCGGCGGAACTGCATCAGCAGACGGGGAACACCAAGCAGGCCCTCGAAGTATACCGCCGATTTGTCGGCTACTTCCCGCAACCGGTCGAGGTTAACCTGGAAATGCGCAACAAAATAGCTGAAATCCTGAAGGCGGATAACGATCAGAAAAGTTATCTGAGCGAACTTAAGGCGATCGTTGGGATCGATGCAGCAGCCGGGAAGGCGCGTACCTCACGGACTCGATACCTTGCAGGGAAGGCAGCACTGGTGCTTGCAGAGCAGACATATGACCGGTTCGTGGAAGTCAGTCTCGTACAACCGTTCGAAGCCAACCTGCGCAAAAAGAAAGAACTGATGAAGGCGACGACACAGGAGTTCAATAAACTCCCGGAGTATGAAGTCGGTGAGGTCACGGCCGCGGCGACGTTCTATCTTGCGGAGATTTACGCGCACTTCAGCAAAGCCCTGACGGAGTCAGAGCGTCCTGACGGTCTGAATGCCCAGGAAATGCAGGAGTACGAATTGGCAATCGAAGAACAGGCGTATCCGTTCGAAGAAAAGGCCATCGGGATACACGAGAAGAATCTTGAATTGATCTCCATAGGTATCTACAACGCCTGGATTGACAAGAGCCTGGAAAGATTGGCCAGGTTCGTGCCGGCTCGATACGGCAAGCCGGAAGTTCCCAGTGAAATTGTAGCTTCGCTGGAGACCTACGCGTTCGAAATTGAAAGGCCGGCACCGCCTGCGGTACCAGTGGCCAAAGGGGAGGCGCCTGTTGCAGACCCTCCTGCAGCTCAGGATGAAAAACCGGTGTCGGAAGCAGCGCCGCAGGCTAATGCAAACCCGGACCAGGCTGCAGTTCAGGTTGAAAAGCCGGTGCCGGAAGCGGTGCCGCAGGCTAACGCAACCTCTGACCAGGCCGCAGCGGTCAAGCCGCGTGCTAAGGGGAAAACATGGAAGAAGCGCAAGAAAAAGAAGCAATGAGGGGAAGAGCGCACGGCAGTTGTTACCGCCTGGTAACGACAACAGGTTACCTGCTATTGGCTATAGGCCTCTCGCTGCCCGTAGGATGCGCTACCGCGGGTGAGAGCAGGGTGGAGTCAGCTAACACTAGGATTGGCAAGAGCCTGGTAAGATTGGCCAAGTTCGTGCCTGCTCGATACGACAAGCCGGAAGTTTTCAGTGAAAGTGTCGCTTCTTTGTTTGAAGTTGAAAGGCCGGCATCGTCAGCGGCGCCAGTGGTCAAGTGGGAGGCGCCTGCTGCAGACCCTTCTTCTGCAGCGACGGTTGAGAAGGGTGAGGATGCAGCACGCGCAGCCGAGGGGAATAAACATGGAACAGACGCCAAAGAATGATGCATTGAGGGGAAAAGGGCAGGGGAGTTGCTCCCGCATGGTAACGATTGCCGGTTACCTGCTGGTGGCGATGGGCCTCTCGCTGTTCGCAGGATGCGCCACCGCGGGTAAGGGCAAGGTGGAACCGAGTGAGACCGCGCCCGCTTCAGCAGCAAAGCCGTCTCCGTCCCTGCCGTCAGGACCCTCGGTGGTGCATTTTACTGACGGGCGTGAAGGGTTTCTGATTACGGAGCCATCCCGCATGGATGCAAAGTTGCGTGCAGACTTTGAGCAGGCGGGCGCCATGATCAAGGAAGCCAAGTATGACAAGGCTATCGAGTTACTGGAAAAAGTAATCGCACAGTCGCCGGAAATGACCGCGCCCCGCATCAATCTCGCGATTGCCTATAGACAGATAAACAAGCCTGAGCAGGCCGAGCAGCATCTGAAAAAAGCCCTGGAATTGATTCCCGGGCATCCGGTGGCGAGCAATGAATACGGTTTGCTGTTACGTAAAGCGGGACGTTTTGCCGAGGGTCGAGCGATTTATGAAAAAGCACTCACAGCTTTTCCTGAATATTATCCGATACACAAAAATCTTGGAATCCTTTGCGACCTGTATCTGAAAGATTCGGCCTGTGCCGTTGAACATTATGAGATATACAGCAAAGCGATGTTCAAGGACGAGCAGGTGAAGGTGTGGCTTGCTGATTTGCACACCCGGTTGGGACATTAGATTGGCGGTTTAACGGCATCAGCCGGTATGGAGAGTGGATTGCCCATGTTTCGGCATGGAGCGGGTCGCCGCTGCAAGGAGTAACCTATGTATCGAAAGTTGGTTTTCAGCCTCTGTTTGGTTCTGTTTTCGGTCACCATGGTTGTGGCGCAGGATGATGGTTCTAATGGATCCGGTGAATCAGATGCCAAGGCGGTCACGGGTATGTCGGTTCTCGGCAACAATGAAGCACCAATGTCGCTTTTTATCGTTCCCTGGAAAAGTTCCGAGCTCGGCGTAGAGACGAACCTGAATAGATCGTTGAATGAGCACGATGTGCCGGTGGACCGGGACGTTTTTATGCGGGAGCTCGATTTCTACCAGGTCAGCGTCGGCAGCAAAACCTCCGCACCGGCAGCAGTCTCTCGAATCTTGAACTGACGTAAAACACCGCATGTGCGGATTATCCGACCCAGTAAGGTCAACCAGCCAAGGAGGCAAAAGATGTATGGAATAATAAGGTTTTTTCAGATGGGTGGGTTCTTCATGTTTCCTATTCTACTCGTGCTTGCGGTCGGTATCGCCATTGCGGTCGAGCGCTGGATCCATCTGAAGCGCGCTGTGACGGACAACCGCAAGATGTGGGACCAGGTGCATCCGGTGCTGGCTGAGGGTGATTTCGAAAAGGCCCGGGAAATGGTCAATGACGACACTTCGGTCCTCTCGCAGATGCTGGCGATGGGGCTGGCGCGCCAAGGGGCGGTCAGGCGGCGGGAAGACATAGAAATCGCCATGGAAGAGAGCATGATGGAGATAATTCCTCAATTGGAGAAACGCACTCCGTACTTGTCGCTGCTCGCAAATATGGCCACCCTGTTAGGGTTGCTCGGCACCATCATGGGTCTTATCACGGCCTTCGCCGCGGTTGCCTCTGCAAGCCCCGCCGAAAAGGCCGCCCTGCTTGCGGCCAGTATTGCGGAGGCCATGAACTGTACCGCCTTTGGTTTGATGACCGCGATCCCGCTTCTGTTGCTCCATGCCCGCCTGACAACAACCACGGGCCAGATTGTGAACAGCTTGGAGATGGCATCGGTAAAGGCGCTCAATACTATAACCACTTTTTCCAAGCGCCAATTCTGACAGATCTCGAATGTTACCAAGCGCCAATTTGACAGGAGCCGTTCATGGCCATACGTAAAAGGAGAAAGAAAGAAAAACTCGAAACGGATATCATGGAGCTCTTAAACCTGACGCCGCTGATGGATGTTTTTACCGTGCTGGTGGTTTTTCTGCTCATCACTGCCGTCTTTACGAGTATTACGATCATGGAGTTGAGTGTGCCGACCAACGCCGGTGCATCTGTTCCGAGCAAGCCGAATTTTACCATAGAGGTGATTGTCCGCAAGGCAGGACTGGAAATTGCCAACGGCTCGTCCGTGGAGGCCGCGATTCCCAATATAGATGATAAATACGATCTTAAGAAGCTGTCCGAAATACTCCTTCGTCTGAAAGCCCAATATCCTGAGAAGGAAGACGCTACGGTTTTGATGGAGCCGAAGGTCGAATACGATTATCTGATTCAGATCATGGATGTGGTTCGCGGCGCCGAAGTGCGGGCGGAAGGGAGCAAAGAGGTCGAGAAAATTGTTCTCTTTCCAAAGATATCCATAGGAGACGCACCATGAGAGAAAGCAGGCGTATGAAGCGGATGGAGCGTAATATCAGAAGGCATCATGTAAGTCTGAACCTGATACCCATGCTGGATGTTCTTTCCGTTCTGGTGTTCTTTCTGCTTTTTCACTCATTCAACGGTGATATGCCGGAACAGAGGCTTGTTCTGCCCGATTCCGTTGTCGAGACCAAGCCAAGGGGAACAGTGGTGATCTCGGTCACTCCCGAAGCAGTAATAGTTCAGGGCGAAGCCGTGATGAAGACCCCTGACCTTTTTAATGACCGGGATGGGACAGTTCCTGAAATAACAGATCGGCTGGATCAGATTGAACGCAGTATGAACAGGGTAAGCACCAAGGCGGTTGCTGAAGCCGAAACCAGGGAAATCACTCTCCTGGCTGATAAAAAGATTCCGTTCAAAGTGCTTAAAAAAATAATGACAAGCTGCACGGCTTCTGGTTACGGAAAGATTTCCCTTGCCGTCATCCAGAAGGCGTCGCACGGTTAGCGGG
>JBAQPK010000412.1:0-10331 GCA_049305715.1 Desulfuromonadaceae bacterium
GGTCGCCATCGCGGAAATGATGATGGGTCGAAATTGTCACGCCATCTCGCAGCCCGGACCGGACCAGGGCCTCTTTCAGTGATGGCACCAGTTTGTTCCCGTCCTGGGGATAGTCCGCGCAGGTTGGAATGATGGTGCTGTATTTTCGCCCAGCGGGACGATGTTTACCAACACCCTTGAAAGGCACCGCCGGAACGTTGTTCACTGTTGTCGGCACGTCGCGCCCAATGGCGTTTTTTACCACGCTGTCTTTATTCACCTTCTGGCCTCCAGTTCCGGGGAATCTTCCCCAGGGCAATTGCCCGGTCGATCAGTTGCACTGCACGCTTTACAACGGGCGGGTCAATCATTTTAGACCCGAGGGAGACAACGCCGAGTCCCTGCTTCTCAGCCCGTTCAAAGACAAGTGCGATCTCTTTGGCCTTGCCGATTTCAGCATCAAGCGGGGCGAAGCTTTCATGGACCGGCTTGATCTGGTTGGGATGAATGCAGCCGATTCCCTCATAGCCGAGGGACTTTGAGTGAAGGACCGTCCTACGCAACCCCTCTTCGTCCTGAAAATCAGAAAACACCGAATCAATCGCCTGAACCCCGGCCGCCCGGCAGGCATTGACTACATGACTTTTCGCATACAGCGATTCGGCGCCTTCAACCGTACGCGGCACCCCGAGATCGGCGCAGTAGTCCTCAAGTCCCAGGGCAACGGCCACAACGTTGTCCGCCGCGGTGGCAATCTCATAGGCCTTGATTACCCCCAGCGCACTTTCAATAATCGGCATCAGGTAAATTTCACCATCCAGTCCGTACTGGCGCTGAATGGCCTGAATCTTTTCGTTTACGTCGAGAATCTGCTCTTTTGATTCACATTTCGGCAACAATATGACATGCACATTGTGAGGGACGATTTCCTCCAGGTCCTCCAAACCCCGGGGCAGCTGATTGATGCGCACCATCCGCTCGGCCCCGTAAAAATCAACGTGCCGAAGGGCATTTCGTACCAGCAATCGAGCTTCATCCTTCTTTTGCGGCGCGACAGCATCTTCCAGATCAAGGATAATTCCGTGTGCACCGTAAATACCGCCATTAATCATCATTTTCGGAGAATTGCCCGGGATATAGAGCCGCGAAAAGCGCATCTTGTCCGGACGTGAAGCATACATGTTTTCGGGGAGCAGTTCCGGCAGATACGCCGTATCAACCCGGACCAGCCGGCGCACACAGGCTTCGACTCGCGCGGCAATGACAAAATCATATGCGCCGGAATCTTCGATAATCATCGTCGCATGTTCAATCCCGAAATGGTGGAGCATATCCCGGCAGAGTGATTCTATCCTGTCGCCATAAAGAGATCCGACCTTGCTGTCAAGGGACACGGTAATGCCGCCCGTTTCCAGCAGTTCCAGCGAAACATGGCAATCGCAACTGACACCCTTCCCCTTGTTGCCGGCGGAAACCAGTTTATTGAACATAATATATCCTCGTTTCGGTAACAGTACCGCGTTATTGGTATTTATTTTTCATATAGACAAAGGTCTTCGTGTCCTGGTAGTTCCTGAACAGCTTAAAGCCGGTCTTGATCCATTCCCTGATAAACTTGACGTACACATGGATAAAAAGCATAAGGTCAAATGAAAGGGCAAAGACCATGTGGAACATTTTGGGATTAATCAGGCTTGTATCCTTAAAGACACTGCCCATGAACATTGCGCCAAAGCCAGACAGATAGAGCAACGGGAAAAGTGACATAATGAACAGATACCAGATTTTCTGTGCCGGATTAAATTCATTCCTGTAGATTCTAGCACTGTTTTTTGCCGATGAAATGTGAGACACGATATCTTTCACCCACTGCACGTCCCCCTCACCCCACGTAAAAACCTTTTTCACAGTCCGCCTGAAGTGCCTGATGTCCAGTTTGTAATAGAGGATCGGGATACATATTGAAAGAACGCCGATCGCCCTGTGGGCATATTTGAGGATGCTTGCTTCAAATCCGCCAAGAGCATTGGCATAGTGGGAATGGATTACGCCGGTCGCGGCCAGGGAAATGATACAGAAAGCCGCCAACAGATGCACAATTTTTTCTACCCTTCTGAAACCGGCCGCGTACTCTTTCAGTTCCTTGCCGACTTGCGGGCATGAATTGACACAGCGATAGCAGCGGCGGCATTCTTCCTGGACAAAGTTCTCTAAAGCCATGGATGTTCTTTGATTCTGGCTGAAAACCAGCCCTTCGTTCTGCTTGACAACAGGGCAGGCATCGACGCAGTTGCCGCAGGCGATGCAGGCGCGATCGCCGTACACCTCCGAGTAGTTCAGCAAACGCGCGTTTTCATTAACTCCATCGGAGAGCAGCCTGAAGCGGGCTACAGGGCTCCAGGCTTCGTCCAACAGGTAATTTGAGTGTATGGAATTGAGTTTCGAGTCGTTTCCCATTTTGGAACCTCGTCTTTATTTGCGCCCATGGCTGGGACAGATTATATCAATCACTGGTAACCGCTCCGCTTGGATCAAAGGAGACTGTTGATCGTCTTGGCTCCACACAACAACAAGGACGCGCGCAGACAATTCTGACACCGCTGGCTCGCAAAGGACCAATATTGAGAAACGTCCCCAAAACCGAAAAATCTCCTCCCAGACCCAACGCCCCGGCTTTTTCTGCATTGACGATTCCGGTGACTTTCCGCTCCCACCGGTTCTGCACTCTTAAATCGCCGGTTTTCATGGCTTCAAGCATACGCATGCTCGCTTCCACATGTGACCTGCCAACCCCGATTGCAATCACTGAAGGCGTACACCCGAGGCTCTTGACCTCAGATGCCATCCAACCGGCACTTTCATCCAGGACTTTTTCAATACTTCTTTTATGGAAAATCCGGTACGTTTTTGCCCGGATTTCCGGCCCGCCGCCCAACAGCAGAACCGTAACGGACAATCGGTCGCCCGGTACAGGTTTGGTTATCACGGGAACGGCCAAAACATCAGCCGGGTCTTCGGACAGTCCTCTGGACTGTTCCACCCTTTCAATGTCGTCACCCTCGACGGCCATCGGCCGACCCGGCATGGCGCGCAGCCCCCGGGCCACGCCTTCATGGATGGCCGAAAGCCACCCCTCGGGAAGATTCAGGCGGTCCCCAATTTCAACGAAGAGATGAGGGATGCCGGTATCGTCACATAACGGAAACCCCCTTCTTTCTGCCACATCAGCATTTTCCACCAGCTTTTCAAGAACCCATCGGGCATTTTTGCTCGTCTCTTTTTCAATGGCTGCCTTATAGGCTTCAATCTGGTCAGGGCGGAATGTCGTACCTGCCTTTACAAGACATTGGCTGACACCCTCGCGGATTATTTCAGAATTCAACATGCTGGCCTCTCAGTGATCGTTACTGGTTAAAAATTGACATGCCATGAGCAATTGCGATGATAGCCGGAAGGCCCTCGACCTCGACCTCATACAGCGCTTCCATCCCCTCTTCCGGAAACATGACGATCCTTTTGGAGAGTATCTTCTCGGAAAAGAGCGCCGTGGTCGGAGGAGTGATGGCAAAGATCGAATTCTCGGCCTGAAGTGCCGCCACCGTATCGGGACCCAAGGCGCCTTTCCCCAGATGGATTTTTACGCCGGCCTTCGACAGGGCGGGAATGCTCCCCTCGATTTCAACCTTGTTGCTGGTTGTCGGGCCGATCCCCGCGGGACTGACGGCGGTATGAAAAATAACCGCCCCCCCCAGCAGGGAGTGAATCGCACCGTTATCTTCAGACTCGGCCAACTGAACCAGTTTCGGTAAGACCGCGTCCCTGCCGCACAATATTACCCCGCTGATTTCAACAAAATCACCGACCGAGAGTTCCTTGATGGCGTTTTCAGAAATCGGAGTCGTGAGGTGAATAACTTTAGCCTGTTCGTTGACATTACTCATACCGAAGCACCCTTGTTTGCCTGTAACTCGTTGAAGTCTGCCTGCATTTTTTTGGTATCGGTCACTTTCAACTGCCTGATCTCAGCCGCGAATGCGCCATTTTCAATGTCTTTCAGCCGCTGTTCCAACTGCGGTGATTTCGGCAAGTTATGGGTTCCATACAATCTACGGATGAAAAGAGCCACGTTGAAAGGTGATATCTCAGCCGGACACCGGGCGGCGCATAATCCGCACATGACACATTCGATGGAAAGATCGACGACTTCCTGTATATTCCCGCGAATTGCCGCGGAAATGTAATCCATGACCGAAATATTTACCGGACAGGATTTTGTACATGTATTGCACCCCATGCAGCGCATCAGTTCCGGATAGGTCTTCACAATGTCCAGGCTGTCTGGATTAACTTCACGCACTTCATATAATGATTTTCGTGCTGAAATAAACGGAAGCTGCACCAGATTCATTTCCGGCTCAATAACCGTCTGGCAGGCAAGGCCGGTCTTGATGTGATAATCGCCTTTTTTTCTATAAACAGTGGCACAGGCGCCGCACACACCACCGCGGCAGCCGCAGCCACGGGTGATTTTGAATCCGGAAAACTCGAGCGCCTTGAGTATAGTCAATTCTTCCGGGACTTCAAACTTCTTCCCCATTACAGAAATCGGAATCATTACAGTATCTTTTTTCATTTTTCCGCCTCGACAATTTCGCTAGTGTAGTGAGTGCTCGTCAACGCTTTTTCAAATCTATAATCAGGCAAAATCATTGGTGATGTCGTCGTTGTGGAGATCCCCAGAGAAACCAGTTCCTTTTCGTGTGCCGTCACATGATCGAGCGACAACTTGTCAACCGGCTTTTTGCGATAATTTGCGGCGGAGTGCATGCCCGCTCGACGACCAAAAACAAAAATATCAACCAGTGAATTTGCTCCCAGACGGTTATGGCCATGAACGCCCCCCGCAACCTCTCCCGCCACGTACAGGTAAGGGATGTTCGATTCACCATGGACGTTAGTCTGAACCCCGCCGTTCTGATAGTGCTGCGTCGGATAGATCAGCAGCGGTTCGTTGGCAGGATCGATTCCGTATTTTTTGAAGCGATGATCAATCCCGGCAAATCTGCGCAGAAAGGTACCCTTTCCTCCAATGACATCAATCATGGGGGTGTCCAGCCATGCCCCCACCATCCCGGCCGGAGTCTCAACACCCAGCCCCCGCGGGCCGCATTCACGAAGAATTGCCGCGGCAAGTGCATCTCTTGTTTCCAGGCGATTGACAAACGGTTCGCCGTTACTATTGACAACATGGGCACCCTGGGCTCTGAGGGCTTCGGAAAGAAGCAGACCGAGCATCTGCTCCGGCCACGCCACACCGGTTGGGTGATATTGTATGTATTCCATGTACAGCAGTTTGGCGTTGACCCGTGACGCCATGACAATGCCATCGGCGGTTGCCCCGTAATGATTTGAAGTAGGAAACCCGTTGGGATGCAGCCTTCCGATACCGCCTGTCGCCATGACAACGGCTCCTGCCTCAACCACGATATTCCTGCCGGTATCGAGATCTTCGAGGATCGCACCGGCGCACTGCCCGTCAGCATCCAGAATCAACTCGACAGCGGGACTGAATTCGAGAACCTGGATTTCCTTATTGCGAACTTCATCACAAAGAACGCGCATGATTTCCAGGCCGGTCAAATCCTTTATTGAATGGGATCGCTTGCGGGAATGGCCAGCCGGCATATGAGTGAAATAGTTGCCGTCGGATTTTCTGTCGAAAACAACCCCCAATTTAGTCAGCCAATCCACGATCGACGGTGCGTCCTGTACCAGCGCCTCAACCACATCAGGAATATTTTTGAACCGGCCACCTACCATGGTGTCAATATAATGCGTCGATGGTGAATCCTCTGACAACGTTGCGGCGGCAATGCCGCCTTCCGCCATAATCGTATTCGAATCGCCCAACCGTAATTTGGTTGCAATAATTACCCTGGCCCCGTTCTCATGGGCAGTCAAAGCGGCAGTAACGCCACCACCGCCACCACCGATGACCAGCACATCGGTCTTATAGTCAGGCCGGCTCAAATCCACGGACGCCAGATTCAGGCGGCTCGGAGACTCTATCAATTCTGCCAGCACCTTAGGCACGCGCTCACCCTTATTGAGCCCGCAACGAAGATTCAGCTTGTCTCCATCCCTGAAATCAGGGTGATAGTTTTTAAGCAAAGAGGCCTTATCATCAGGACTTAGCCGGGGAAACTCGTTTTTAAGGCGGCTTTTTCTCGTTTGCTCCACTTTTTCAACGGAGGCTCTCATTCCAGCAGGGTATGCCATAAATTTCTCCTGAAACTCTTTGTATTGATCCAGCCTGACGTATCAGGTCAGGAAACGTGTTACGCACTGTATTTAATGCGCCTTTAATACATTTCACTCAATGTCAATCACTTGTATATATGTCTACACAAGTTTTTATTTTGTGTCAACAAAAAACTTTTGCCGCTCCTCATAAAATACATCAGGGTTATATACTGAAATAACGTTAGCTTGACTCGACCCAAACCTGTCAACGAACAAGCATCAAATAGCGTCAACTTCACTCCCCCTAAAATGAGCGATTTATTTTGCGACATTTATTATTGACAAAACACCATCTATTGTATTGTATAGTTATTTATACATGTATCCATCACAAAAAGCGGCTTTTCCATTACACACGAAACTATGTATGACAACGCGAAACCGGGTTTAAAAAGAACCAGGGCTGCTGGCGGAATCCGGCGGCGCATGTGGTATAAACATACTATTACCGTTGAGACGGGGCCATAAAGGCGGAAAGGAACATCTTATGGGGAACACATCAGGACTGATTACAAATGGTTATTGCTTTCAAGTCGCACGAGTCAATCTTTCCAGCAGAACGGTCAGCATCGAATCGCTGGCCCCTGATTTATTGAAGACATGGATAGGCGGAGTCGGCCTTGGTGCTTATTTTCTATTTAAAGAAGTCCCAACGTCTTGCGAACCGCTTTCCTTAGACAATAAGATTTTTATTTTTACCGGACCGCTTTCCGGGACGCGTTTTCCAGGTTCAGGGACCTTTTGTTGTGTAACAAAAAGCCCTATGACCGGTTTTTCCGCGGCATCGCAGGCAAACGGCTTTTTTGCGGCATTCCTTAGAATGGCAGGATTTGATGGCTTGATCATCGAAGGGGCTGCCAGTGAGCCGGTTTACCTGGCAATCAGTGATGGGAACGTTGAGATCCGTTCCGCAGCGGCATACCGGGGCAAAGGCACATTTGATACAGAAGCCGCAATCCTCGATGACCACGGGCTAAAACCAAACGCTGCCAGCGTTTACTCTATCGGTCCTGCGGGTGAAAACCTGGTACGGTTTGCCTGCGTGGTCGGCGACAAGGGACATGTAGCTGGTCACGGTGGCATTGGCGCTGTCTGGGGTTCAAAAAATTTAAAGGCAATTTTAGCAATCAAGGGAAACAACAGAATCACTGCCGCAGACACTCCGAATTTTGAGGCGGCTGTCCAGGTTGTACGAAGCAAGGCAAAGGGGTATCTGAAAGGAATGCTCAGCACTCACGGTACGGCCGGACTGGTTCTTCCGGCGTACCAGCAGGGTGAGCTTCCTATCCGGAATTTACAGACCAGTGTGATTGACAATGTCGAAAAAATCGACGGAACCTATTTTCGCGAACACTTTGAGCACCGCCCCAAAACCTGTCATATGTGCCCGATCGCTCACAACGCATGGATAAAAATCAAGGAGGGTCCATATGCCGGGCTGGAGGCTGAAGAGCCTGAGTACGAGAACATTTCAACGCTGGGATCAAACCTTGAAATCATGAATGCCGAGGCACTGATATACCTTAGCTATCTTGCAGATGATCTGGGCATAAACATAACCGAAGCCGGCTGGGTAATGTCATGGCTGATTGAATGCAAGGAGAGAGGATTATTGGGCCCTTATCAGGATTTGGTCAATATTACCTGGGGAGATGCCAAGGGGGTTGAAGAGCTGTTCTTTAAGATCGCCCGGAAGGATGATGACATCGGCACATTATTGGCTGAAGGTGTTCTCAGGGCTTCACGCACGATCGGGGGCGAGGCGACGTTGGCCGCCGTATGCACGCAAAAGGGCGGTTCGCCCAGAGGACACGATCATCGCGCCCGATGGACGGAACTGATCGACACGTGTGTCTCGAACACCGGAACTATTGAAGCAACATTCGGAAGACGCTTCCCGGCAGCTTTGGGAGAGCCGATGAAAGACTTTTTTGATCCGGAGACGGTGCCTAAAACCATTGCCAAAAACAATGGGTGGAGACAATTTGAGGATGCCATGGGCACATGCCGCTTTTGCACGGGAGACGCGCCGGAAGAAACTGTCAGTGCGGTGTCTTCCCTGACCGGGCTCGACCTGGACATCCTCTCCGCGACACACATCGGCAGACGGATTGTCACTCTGCTGCGGGTATACAACTGCAGATCAGGCCTTACAATCGACATGGAACGCCCTTCACATCGTTATGGCTCCACGCCGGTGAATGGACCCGCTAAAGACAAGGCAATTATGCCCCACTGGGATAACATTCTAAAGACATATTACCTGCATATGGGGTGGGATCCATCGACAGGAGCGCCGACAAAAGAAACCATTCAGGACATGGGTCTTGCGGAACTGGTCGAGGGCAAGTAACACAAAAGTCCTTTTCACCTTTATAAGCATGGTGAAAAGGACTTTTGCCAGGGGCCATACATTTTGCCATTATCAGCTGTTTAATTCCATTTGCTTACATTAGATTTCAATGGTTCATCCCGGTGTCGCCTTGGGACCATATTTTAATAATGCTGTCAGCAACCTGGCTTGGGCTTGTATTGTTTGTATCAATCTCGTGATGCGCAGCGGCCTTATAAACGGGTTCTCTTTTCGCCAGGACGTCAGCCACCTCTTCCAGAAATGTCTTCCCGGACGTCAATGCCGGCCGGGATGAGTCACCCTGAATACGTGACGTAATGGTATGTACCGAAGCATGAAGCCAGAACACCTGAGTATTTACCTGCAGCTCTTTAACATTTTCCTGCCGTTCGATAACGCCGCCGCCGGTATCAATGATCAAGCCATCTTGCCGGGTCAACTCTTTCGTCAACTCCGTCTCAAGATCACGAAACTTGTTCCAGCCATACTTTGCCACAATCTCAGGTGTGGACATGTTTGCCTTTTTTGTAATTTCACTATCCATGCAGACATACCGCATACCAAGACGTTCAGCTAACAACGCACCAACGGTGCTTTTCCCGGTTCCGCGATATCCAATCAAAACTAAATTCATAATCCCAGCTTCTCCATGAGCACCCGTCTCATTTCTTCGATGGGCGCCTTAACTTCCGTAAAATATTCAAATTGCATAGCAGCCTGATTGATAAACATGTCAACACCGGAGACCGCAATCAGGCCTCTGGATCTGGCATCCCTGAGCAGTTTTGTTTCAATCGGATTATATACAACATCAAAAACAGCTTGTCCATCCCTAAAAAGTTCTGGCGGGACGATAGAAACACCTTCATGGGGATGCATACCTATAGGAGTGCAATTTACTATAATATCCGCATACGACATGACCTTGGCAATTGATGCGTCGTTTGAGACAAAGGATTCGATATCTGCATCTGTCCCGGATTTTAAATCCTGTGCCAGTCCCTGGAGCATATTCTCGTCAATATCCAGAAGAGATATTTTACCTACGCCGGCCTTTTGAGCCAGCGTAAAAGCTATTGCCCTTGCAACACCGCCTGAACCAACCATGGCAACATTCTTGCCTTGCAGCACCACGCCGGCATCAACCAGAGCTTTTAGTGCGCCAGGACCGTCAGTCCCCATCCCTATCAGTTTACCGTTTTCATTTATGACCGTGTTGATCGATCCGATTGAACGGTCAAGATCATTGATTTCATCAACGTATTTTATTACTTCCATTTTATGAGGTATTGTTACACTCAACCCGCGAAAGTTAGTTAAAGCCTTCATGCCCGATAATGCATTTTTTACGTCCTCAACCTTGAAAGCGACATAAACATAATCCAGGTTCAGGAGGTCCAACGCCGCGTTATGGATTGCAGGCGACATGCTGTGCCCTATGGGATTACCAATAACCGCACATAATCTGGTGCTCGATGTGATCATTTTATCTTTCATTTCGTCCCCCATATTAAGAGCTTACAGCCCATTATTTACTTGTATGGACCACTATACCTCTCGAGACAATATACGGTCAAGCTAATTTAGCTTTGTTTTCAGTATAAGCGGTTGAAGGGAAACTGCCTACTCTTGGGAGCCAGGACAGAACATGCGGCGGGGGTACTGATAAAGCAGACACTTTCCCGTGCAACAGGTG
>JBAQPK010000413.1:0-5598 GCA_049305715.1 Desulfuromonadaceae bacterium
CGCTTCTTCGCACGATCGGTATATCGTGCAGAAACGTGCGGGTTTCGGTGTCCTGCGGGATAATGACCCGCTCGTGGCCGGCGGCCCTCCGAACCAGGAAGTCGGCAAAGGGAAGAGAAGGTGAGGCGGCAGCTACCGCGAGGCAATTCAGGCGGGAGAGCACCGATTCCGAAAGGGTTGCCAGGCCAGGTTCACCGGCTGAAATCATCGTGTCATCCTGGGCGGCAAAGGCGATCAGCCCCGCCTGCGACGACCCTTCCGAAATCAGTTTTGCGGCGTATTTTGCAATCTGGTCGTGCATCAGGGGATAGACGGGGGAATATTGGTAAACAGGATAGAGCCGTCGGAAAGCGGTTCACTTCGGAAGCGGGTCGCTCGCTGACTGCTGGCGACCAGTGTTGTTTTCGGCAGTGTCATGCCGCTGTCGGGGAGAAAGGCCGCCGTGACATTTGTTCCTCCCTGCCACGCCTCAAAATGGAGATGAGGCCCGGTCGATCTTCCGGTCGAACCCGAAAGTGCCAGGGTGCTCTCCTGAGAAACCGTCTCCCCCTCTGCTGCCAGGAGTCGGCTGTTGTGTGCGTACAGGGAAATAATGCCGTTGTCATGTTCGACGACGACGGTGTTGCCATATCCGGAACGGCTGCCGCTGTAAACGACTACGCCGGAAGCAACCGGTCTGACCGGGGTTCCGGAGGGGATTGCTATATCAATACCGTTATGCTGGCGCCAGACCCCGTCAATCGGGTCGATTCTCATTCCGACCTTCGATGTTATCGTCCCCCCGACCGGCGGCAGGTGCGGTTCAAAGCTGTTTTGTCCTGTTTCGTGTGGGTGGAGAGATGCCGCCACGGCCTTCTGGACAATTTCATCAAGCGAAATATCATGTCTTTTTTGTTTCTTTAATGATTTATGTTGCTTGGTTCCGGTTACCGGGTAGTCTTTAATGATCATCGTCGCGCTTTTGTTGCTGGGTGCATCGGTAAATGTTTCAACGCCGTCGACCGTGACAAAGCGATAGATATCGGCTCCTGCAAAAGAGTTGATCAGACAGAACATCAGGGTCAGAGGCGGTACATATAAAAAGTGGAACCTGTTCCGAAGCATGCGAGGCACTTTGGCGGAGGGGGACAATTGTGCTTGTTGTTCGGCATATTTTCTGATAGTTACTTTCACTCTTCCTGTATAGAGCATTTTTACAAATTATTCAATTCATCATCTATCGGGGAGTGCGGGGCTCTTTAATACTTTGAAAAACCGTGCGTGGTACTGGACGTGAAGATCTGCCGGTTATCTCCTGGGTTTTGCAGAGGATGATTAGCAAATAGAACCATATCTGCGGGTCTGTTTGTGCCGGTAATATGTGCAGATCTGTGCCATGGTGGTTATTTATTGGGCAGATGTATCTGTTGTGACCGTTGCTGCATCAGGGTCTGTTTTTCTAACTATTCAAATATGCGACCATAATAATCTGATAACTAATTGGCAAGGAGCTTGCTACTAAGTCAAAGAAGAGGTAGACCGCGTCAGTTTCGTAAACCTGTTTCTTTGCTTTCAAAAAATATCAAGTGACGGGAGGAGAGTGTCGTGAAAAAAGTTGAAGCGATCATAAAGCCGTTCAAGCTGGATGAAGTTAAGGAAGCACTTAACGAAATCGGCATTCAGGGAATTACTATAAGCGAAGTGAAGGGCTTTGGACGTCAGAAAGGGCATACGGAGCTGTATAGGGGGGCGGAATATGTTGTCGATTTTATCCCTAAAATAAAGATAGAGATCATAGTTGCGGACTCCATCCTGCCGCAGGTGGTTGAATCAATTGAAAAATCCGCCAAAACCGGTCGTATCGGCGATGGGAAAATATTCGTTACCAATGTTGAAGAAGTGATTCGCATCAGAACCGGTGAAACCGGAGAAGATGCACTGTAATAAAAACAAATCCCGAAAGGAGTAACAGATGACCCCGAAGCAAGTTGTTGAATTTGCCAAAGAAAATGGCGCGAAGATGGTTGACTACAAATTTATGGATTTTATTGGAACCTGGCAGCATGTCTCAGTGCCGATAACGGAGTTCAGCGAGGATACCTTTGAAGAGGGACAAGGCTTTGACGGTTCTTCAATCCGCGGATGGCAGCCTATTCACGCTTCTGACATGATCCTGCTTCCCGACCCGACCACCGCTAAAATGGATCCTTTTATCAAGGTTCCAACCATGTCGATTATTTGCGATATCTTCGATCCTATTACCAAGGAAGATTACACCCGTGATCCTCGCAATATCGCCAAAAAAGCCGAAATGTACCTGAAATCAACCGGTATCGGTGACACCGCGTTCTTTGGTCCCGAAGCTGAATTTTTCATCTTTGATGATGTCCGTTTCTCTTCGACAGCCAATCAGTCCTTCTTTGCCGTTGATTCTTCTGAAGGAGCATGGAACAGCGGTCGTGAAGAGTTCCCGAATCTTGGTTATAAACCGCGTCACAAAGAAGGCTACTTCCCCTGTTCACCGGTTGATTCCCAGAATGACCTGCGCAATGAAATGGTTGAGGTGCTTCAGAATGTCGGCATCCGCGTCGAGTGCCAGCATCACGAAGTTGCTACCGGTGGTCAGGCCGAAATTGATATGCGCTTCTCGTCGCTGGTTGATATGGCCGACCAACTGCAGTGGTTCAAGTATGTCATCAAAAATGTCGCCTACCGCAACGGCAAGACGGTTACCTTTATGCCCAAGCCGCTTTACGGCGACAACGGTTCTGGAATGCACTGCCACATGTCGATCTGGAAAGATGGACAGAACCTCTTTGCCGGCGACAAATACGGCGGCCTTTCCCAGATGGCGCTCTGGTACATCGGCGGGATCATCAAGCATGCCAAGGCGCTCTGTGCCATCACCAATCCTACGACCAACTCGTACAAACGGCTGGTGCCCGGTTTCGAGGCCCCGGTAAACATGGCGTACTCAAGCCGTAACCGCTCCGCTTCACTCCGCATTCCGATGATGTCCACCAATCCGAAGGCCAAGCGCGTTGAGTATCGCACCCCCGATCCTTCATGCAATGGTTATCTGGCTTTTGCCGCCATGCTGATGGCCGGTCTGGATGGTATTGAAAACAAGATTGATCCGGGCCAGCCCCTGGACAAGGATATCTACGGCCTTTCACCGGAAGAGCTCAAGGATATTCCGTCCGCTCCGGGTACTCTTGAGGATGCTCTGAAATGCCTCAAGGATGACCATGAATTCCTTCTGAAGGGCGACGTATTTACCCCTGATGTCGTCGAGAAGTGGATCGAGTACAAAACCGAGGCCGAGGTTAATCCCGTCCGTATGCGTCCGGTGCCTCTCGAGTTTGAGCTGTATTACGATATTTAATTAAAACGGAAGCTGCAAACAACCACGAAAGGCGGGAGCAATCCCGCCTTTTCTGCGTTATAGAGGCCGCCTTGCAATT
This sequence comes from Desulfuromonadaceae bacterium, assembly GCA_049305715.1. GTDB lineage: Bacteria > Desulfobacterota > Desulfuromonadia > Geobacterales > Pseudopelobacteraceae > JACRCG01. Next base: position 3,444 of record JBAQPK010000413.1, read on the forward strand.
GACTTTACGTGGCCACTCTGCTAGAAGTGGTGCAGATTTATTCTGTTCAAAGGACCCCTGATGGAAAGTTTCTTTCTCAAGCTTTCGGTAATGCTTGTGCCCGGTATGCTGGCAATTGTCTGTCACGAAGTTTCCCACGGCTATATCGCCTGGCGTTTTGGCGATCCTACCGCCCGTATGATGGGCCGCTTGACGCTTAACCCCATTAAACACATTGATATTGTCGGTACACTGATGATATTTTTTATCGGCATAGGGTGGGCCAAGCCGGTACCGGTAGTGTTTGAAAATCTCCGCAATCCCAAGCGGGATATGATCTGGGTTGCGGCTGCCGGGCCGATTACCAACATCATTCTCGCAACGGTTTCGGCGTTCATGCTTCGTGGTCTGGTGGCGTTCGGCACCCCGTCCGCACCCGGTTCGTCGCTTGGCATGCTGGTAGAGCCGGTCGTTCTGATGTTGGCTTTTTCGGTGTACATAAATCTTCTCCTGGCGATCTTCAATATGATTCCGGTGCCCCCTCTGGATGGAGGTCGTGTTTTAGTTGGATTGCTGCCGTACCGGCAGGCCGCAGCCTGGTCCCGTATTGAACCGTACGGGATGATTATTATCATCGTGCTGGTGTTTTTTACCAACATGTTCTCGTATGTTATTTCCCCGGTTCTCAAGATTGGCGTTCTGCTGCTTGCCGGCCCGCAAAGCGGCCTTGTCCTGGGCGTCACCCGGCTGATGATGCATTGAACTCTTCCACTATCATAGAGGGGGCTTATGAACGATCCCAGAATCAGGCAATTTGCAGAAATACTGGTTGATTATTCGACCAGAGTGAAAAAGGGCGATGTCGTGCTTATTAATGCCGCCGGTCTGGAGGCGTTGCCCCTGGTGAAAGAACTGTACGCTCTCTGCCTCCGTCGCGGTGCCACATATGTCGAGTACAATTTTTCCGTGCCGGAAATTGATCGCCTCTTTTTCAACAACGCCAATAAACAGCAGCTTGATCACTTTCCGCAGCATAAACTGGATTTCTATAAAACCGTGACCGTCTATATCGGTATTTCAGCCGGAAACAATTCAATGGTTATGGCGAATGCACGCCAGGATGCCGTGGTCGCATATTCAAAGCTCACCAGACCGCTGGTCGATCAGCGCGTTAAACATACCCGCTGGTGCGTGACCCGTTACCCAACCCACGCATCTGCCCAGGAAGCCCGAATGAGCTTGGACGAATACGAAGATTACCTTTTCTCTGCCTGCTGTATCGACTGGAAAGCTGAGTCAAAAAAACAGGAAAAACTCAAAAAGCTGATCGACCGCACAAAAAAGGTGCGAATTCTGGCTCCGGATACTGACCTCCGTTTCAGCATTGATGGCCTTCCCGGTATTAAATGCGATGGCCGCCTCAATATGCCGGATGGCGAAGTGTTTACCGCGCCGGTCAAAAACTCTGTCCAGGGACATATCAGCTATAACTGTCCGAGCATCTATCAGGGGAAGGAGTATAACGGCGTCCGGTTCGAGTTCACTGACGGTAGAATCATCAAGGCAACCGCTGAAGGTGGCATGAGTAAAGCTCTCAACAAAATACTGGATGCCGACGAAGGGGCCCGCTACATCGGGGAGTTTGCAATCGGTGTTAATCCGGGCATTCGCCAACCGATGCGTAATATCCTTTTCGATGAAAAGATTTTCGGCTCAATCCACTTCACCCCCGGGCAGGCGTACGATGAGTGTGATAATGGCAACCGCTCCTCGGTGCACTGGGATTTGGTGCGTATTCTTGCCGATGGTGAAATACTGTTCGACGACGTCCCGATCCAGAAAAACGGCCTGTTTGTTCACAAAGAATTGTTGGAGCTTAATCCTGCTTGACAACCCCCCTCAATCCCCCTTATCAGGGGGGAGGCTTAGGCTTGCCGCTGATAGTACCGAGCGGGGAGGGGTTAAAGAGTGTGCTGTGATTGTAAGGCGACAAAATATTGATTAATTCCGTTAAGAAAGAGCGCTGAAAATATGCCGCAGAATCCTGAAATTGAATTTGAGCATAATGACTTCGAGTTTGACACGATAGACGAGGAGCTGCTGGTTGACGGGCGTTGCCAGCAGATTCTGAAGCAATTTTATCTGTTCCTCCAGCAGCAGGGCATGGCTGCTGAAG
>JBAQPK010000414.1:0-21461 GCA_049305715.1 Desulfuromonadaceae bacterium
CCTTAGATCAAGCGGCCTGAAAGTCCAATTCCGACTGAGGCAATACAATCAAGCCCGTCCTCTATCTCGGTTTTGATCCCGATTTGACCAAGGGTAATCCACCCGTCTCTGTTGCCGGTATTGTCACGTTCAAAGGGGAATTGCGGGGTATAGGCGCGCCACGAGACTTTCCACCCCTCACGAACCGCTTGCGCAATCTTCTCGCCAAACCGGGGAACCAAGGCCTGCCATCTGCTGCTGCCATGGTCATGATCCTTGGAAGGTTCATGGTCTTTGGCATGCCAGTACATATCATGAAGTACCCGTACCGCTTTGCCGGTTCGCAGTTCATCGAGATGCCGCAGGTACCACCAGCGATTACGCAGTTTGTACCACTTATCACGGATTTTGCGGAATAGGCTTTTAACTTTTTGACGGAGTTCACGCCAAGTACGATATCGGAAACGATAGAAGGTCAATTGCAGTTTGTTCGGCGCATGCTTTGAGAAAACAGCTTTAAGCTCCGGCGTCTTTCGTGCGACTCGTTTCAGTTCGGTGCGAAATGCTGTGGATTGACCAATTGAAGACAACAGATCAGTTGCCAGTTCCATCGCAATTTTCGAGTCCTTTGGTGATAATGTTCGAATATCCTCAAGCAGCCATACCTGATCCACCGCGCTCAGTTGAAGCGCTGAATAATGATCGAAAACACCCCAAATAATTGCTCGTTAATCCTTGTTTTTGGTCTTGAACTCGGCAATACGCTGCCAGGCATAGGCACGGCGGATGCGCGGATGCGACTCGCTGGCGGTTTGCAAGTCCAGGTCTTCATCCCTGTTGCGGAAAATATGTGTTTTCTTGAAATGCCGGAACAGTATCAGGGCTCGCACGATATTGCTTGATACGGACTCGTCAAGCTCCAATCTCTGCAACAATCGCAGCACAAGAGCTTGCAACGGTTCGTACAGCCAGAAATATCGGTCGGACACAGGCGATTCCCTGTTTTCAAAACGAATACCGGGGCGCTCTTCCGCCAGAATCAACAGTTCTGCAAGAAGCGCTGCAACAAAGCCGTCGGGGGTATTGTGCAAGAAGAGCTTTTTTAATTCATCCGGCAAATAGTTGCTTGCATTTTCAACAATCGGTTCTACCCGTTGAACTAACGAAATCAAGACATTGACGCCGGTTTTGGCCGGGAATAGCCGGTCGCATATCAGTCCACAAATTCTCTGGGGTACTGTGCGATATTGAAAAACAATTTCCGTAAGACGCGTTAGGTGATCGTCATCGCCGCAATCGCAAATCAGTTCAATGGCATAGTAACGTAGCCATACGTCTCCACCTTCATCAGAAGCTATCAGAAGCGCTGCTTCCAGGCAACCGGTCAGTTTTCCGTTACAAGCAATCCTAAGAAAAAGCTCTCGAATATCCTCTGATACCGCTTGATCAAGAATATATTGGCTAATATCTTCCGCCAAATCGGCATGCGCCAAACGCCGGAGCAAGTCTCTATCCGCATCTACACGGGCAATTTTACGGTCCGCGTAACGATCAACAAGCGCACGCAACATTGATTTGCGTGTCTCCAAGGGCAACATTTCCGGGTCTCCGTGTTGAAGCAGAAGTTCCGGTTTGCTACGTAACACCCTATCGCGGATTCTTTGGTGGTGAATGCCTTCACCAGCAGACAGCCAGGCCGCAAGCGGGGCGCGTGACGGAATCACCACATCACGTTCGTGGCAACGGCGGAAAAGCAATGCCTCAATCTCGGGAAACGGACAATTATTTTTCAGACGCTCCGATAGCCAGCTTGCTGCTAGATATTCGGCAATGGAGCGGTGATGAAATCGCACTCTGCCGTAGGTTGCTTCATCAAAAACGGAGCGATCAAGCAAGGCGTGCACCTGTTTGGGCGTCCAGTCATTGGGAAGAGCTTTGGCAGGGGTGAGTGAGTCTGCTGCCAGCTTGGGGTCTATCAAATCGTCAGGGACTAAAAAATTAAAACGGCGGCAAAAGATAACCGCAGCAGCAAGACATTGAGCGCCTTTCAACGGCATTCCGATGGTGAGCGGGTCAGGTTTTTCCCTGTCGGAACTTTCTTTGAGCTTATGGCTGATGTCATATTCGATCATCTCCGTTCTGGTTCCGAAACGGCGATGCTCTTGCCAGTACGTCACCAGGTTTTCCACATCCTTTGGCCGACCGGCAAAATCCCAAAGATTGTGAATCGAAATTGCCATCATGAACCCGTCAATGTTAGGTACGCTACGGTGTGTCGCCAAGGCTTTGATGCGCTCCGCATCAAGCAGCGCAAGCTGAACAATACTCAGTATCGAAGGTGCTTCATTTTCCTTTGACCTGTGAATACGTCGCTTGTTAGAAGTTGCGAAGGGAATGGAAAAACGGCGCATAAATTCCTGTTTGTCGGTACTGGCGCGCCATTCATAATACCGGCATGAGACAACCACCCTTGAACGTTCTACAGCGCTGCCAATTCCTTTGACAAAGACATTCAATGCGTCCTGAAACGCTTTGGGACTTTTAAGTTTGGCTTCATCTACTGAATCGAGAAAGAATGTCGCTTCTTGCTGACTGGCCTGCCATTTACGGAATACTTCTGAATCGTGTGCATCAATTGCAGCTTCAAATGTTCCAGCAGCCAAGACGTCAATCCTCATAAAAAAGGCATATAGGCCATCGTTGCGCAGTTTTTGCGGCTGTGCTTCCAGTTCCCATGTCTTGCCGCTGCCCGGTTCTCCAAGAACTACCACATACCTGCTTTGCAGCAAGGTTTGCCAGTCTGTTCCACCAGTCATGCTAGCAAAATAGCTCTTGTAAGCAGCACCTTCGACATCGGAATCTTCATCGAAATCAAGAAAGGTACGGTTTAAGTCAATGTATTCTGGGCGCACAGAAACTCCGAACAAGGCTAATAATTCTGAAAAAAGATTTTCATTTGCAAGAAACCAATAAAACCCCTAACACATTTCTATGTCAAGGCAAACCAGCCCCTCATCCGCCCTTCGGGCACCTTCTCCCAGATGGAGAAGGGAATAAAAAAGGACAGAGCCAAAGCCCTGTCCTTTGCAATGAAGCTAATAAAACCTTCCGTTCTATTGCTCGCTGCTGTTGTAATCACAACCCTCTTTAGGACACTTTAAAAATTCGCCCTTGCGCTTGTAGATCTTCTTGACCAGCAGCGGGAAGCCGCATTTCGGGCAGGGGCTTTCCACGGGCAGGTCCCACAGCGCGAATTTGCACTGTGGGTAGCGGTTGCAGGAGTAGAACAGTTTGCCGAAGCGGGATTTCTTCTCGGTCAGCTCCCCTTCCTTGCATTCCGGACAGACCACGCCGGTGCTCTTAGGCTTGATCAGCGGCTGGATATTTTTGCAGGCCGGGTAGCCGGAGCAGGCCAGATACTTGCCGAAGCGGCCATCCTTGATCAGCATCGGCTGGCCACACTTTTCGCATTTTTCTTCGGAGACTACCGGTTCGACAATCTCACCATCCTGATCGACGTTGCGGGTATACTTGCATCCTTCCTGAAAGCCGGAGCAGGCGATGAATTTACCGCGCTTGCCGAGCTTCACGACCAGCGGCTTGCCGCATTCGGGGCAGATCTCGTCGGTCGCCTCGGTCGTCAGGTCGGCCTTGTTGACTTCCCCCTCCTTCTGTTTCAGAAGGGCGATAAACGGCTCCCAGAATTCCTTCAGGAGAGGCTTCCACTCTTTCTCGCCACGGGAAACCTGATCCAGCTCCTCTTCCAGCCCGGCGGTAAAATTATAGTCGACGTACTTCTGGAAATGGGCCGTCAGCAGGTCGCTGACCACCATGCCTACATCTTCCGGGAAGAAGCGCTTCTTGTCGAGGCGGGCATACTTTCTTTCCACCAGTGTGTTCATAATCGAGGCAAACGTCGATGGGCGGCCGATGCCGTACTCCTCCAGCGTCTTTACCAGGGTCGCCTCGGTATAGCGGGGGGGAGGCTGGGTGAAGTGCTGCTCGGGGAGAACGTCATGCAGCTTCAGCGCATCCCCTTCGTTCATCGCCGGCAGCAGTCCCTCTTTCTCTTCATCCTGATCATCGAGTCCTTCAATGTACAGCTTCATGAAGCCGGGAAACCGGATCACCGTGCCGGCGGCACGCAGACCGGCCCTGCCCGACCCTGCAAACGGGCCGGCGATTATCGGCGCAGCCAGCTCCGCGGATATATCCACCGATGTCTGATCCAGCAGCGCTTCGGCCATCTGGCAGGCAACGGTCCGCTTCCAGATCAGCTCATACAGCTTATGCAGGTCGGGGGTCAGATATTTCTTTAATTCAATGGGGGTCTTGGCGATATAGGTCGGGCGTACCGCCTCATGGGCTTCCTGGGCGTTTTTGGACTTGGTCTTGAATATCCTCGGCTTGGACAGCGCATATTCCGTCCCGTACGCAGCGGAGATGACGTCGTGGGCATCTTTGAGTGCCAGGGTCGAAAGATTGACGCTGTCGGTACGCATATAGGTAATCAGGCCGACAGTCCCCTCATCTCCGATATCGATGCCTTCATAAAGCTTCTGGGCGGTAGACATGGTCTTCTTGGCCGAGAAACCGAGCTTGCGTGATGCCTCCTGCTGCAGGGTCGAGGTGGTAAAGGGAGGAGAGGGATTGCGCTTTTTCTCGGTCTTGGTAACCTTGGCCACTGAATAGCTGCCCGATTGCAGTGCCGCCTTCAGCGCGGCCGCAACGTCCTCGCCCGGAATATCGAACTTGCCGAGTTTTTTGCCTCCGACATCCACCAGACCGGCCTTGAACTCCTGACCCGCCGCAACACCGAGACGGGCCGCTATCGTCCAGTATTCCTGCTCGTTGAACGCCAGAATTTCCTTTTCCCGTTCACAGACGAGACGGAGCGCCACCGACTGGACCCGGCCGGCGGAAAGGCCGTAGCGGATCTTTTTCCAGAGAAACGGCGAGAGGTTGAAGCCGACCAGGTAGTCCAGGATCGAACGGGCCTGCTGGGCATTCACCAGATCGGCCGCGATGTCCCGTGGATTTTTGACGGCATGCAGAATAGCCTCTTTGGTGATCTCGTGGAATTCGACACGCTGTATTTTAATGCCGGGGTTCTTTTTATCGAGACCCAATGCCGCGAGAAGATGCCAGGAGATCGCTTCCCCTTCACGGTCGGGGTCGGTTGCGAGCAGCAGCCGATCCGCCCCCTTCAGTGCAGCCTTGATCGCATCGAGATGTTTTTTGCTTTCCGGCAGCACGTGGTACTTCGGCTCGAACCCCTTCTCGATATCCACCGAGCCCTGCTTGCTCGGAAGGGCGCGGACGTGCCCGAATGACGCCAGGACTTTAAAGTCGGGGCCCAGAAACTTTTCTATGGTTTTCCCTTTGGCGGGAGATTCAACGATAACCAGGTTTTTCGACATAAGTGATATAGTCCTTATTCTTAAGTAACGGCGTAATGTGTTCCAGGCAGCGGAGTAACCGCCCCCTTGAGTTCAAGGTGCAGTAACATAGAGGAAACCTCTCCGGCTGTCAATTCAGTTTGGGAGATGATGTCATCGATGTGCAACGGCGAGCGGGCCAACAACTCATAAATGGCCGCCTCTTTCGGTGTCAGTGCGAAGGTGCGCGGAGAGTGCTGAAACAAGGGAGTATCGGCAGAGGCCAGCTCCCCGCCCGGAAGCTCCTCCAGAATATCCTCAACACAATCGACCAGCTTGGCCCCCTGCTTGATCAGGCGATTGCAGCCCCGGCTGGTGGCAAATGAAATATTCCCCGGCACGGCAAAAACATCGCGGCCATGCTCCAGTGCATACTGGGCGGTGATCAGGGACCCGCTTTTCTCGGCGGCCTCCACGACCAGAACACCGCGGGAGAGTCCGCTGATGATCCGGTTGCGGCGCGGGAAATTTTCGGCCAGCGGCAGGGTTCCGAGCGGAAATTCGGACACCAGACACCCCTTGTCCGTCATTTCATCGAAAAGAGCGCGGTTTTCAGGGGGATACACTTTGTCGACGCCACAACCCAGTACGCCGATGCTTCTTCCCCCCGCCTGCAGCGCCCCCTTGTGGGCCGCGGTATCGACCCCGCGTGCCATCCCCGACACGACACAGATCCCGTGACTGGCAAGCCCCTCGGCCAGCTTCCCGGTTGACATCAATCCATAGGATGTCGCCCGGCGCGAGCCGACGATGGCGATTGAAAGTTCACGGGAGTGCAGCTCACCCCTGATATACAGAAACGGTGGCGGATCGGGAATTTCGAACAGGGACTTCGGGTAGTCCGGAGAGAGATATGTCACCAGGCGAGCGGCACTTGATTCGAGCCGCCGGCACTCCTCCTCGGCAAAGCGCCGCCAATCGCCCTTTCTGACCCCTTCGATGGTCGCCGGGGTCATCCCCCTGATGCCGGACAGAGACGCGGGAGAAGCCTTTAACGCCGCTTCGGGTGTGTCAAAACGTTCCAGAAGACGTCGAAAGGCGACATTACCGATACCGGGAACCGCTTTGAGACCTATCCAATAGAAATTTTCCATTTCGACACCTGCCGGGGCGACAAAAAAAGACCGGCGAAGCCGGTCTTTAAGCGTAATTACTTACTACCGGTTATTTTGTCTGGCTGACGATCCGATCGCCCTTATAGATGGTATCAATACTCTTGACAACCAGTGCGGTGGATGTTTTTTTACCCGTTTCAAGAATAACCAGCGCTCCCAGCAGCTCTTGCGGCAGTCTATCGATCCGCCCTTCCACATACCGCTGGTCGATCGTCACATCCCGGACAACATAAAGCATGTTGCCGGCCTCAGCCCCCTGGCTTGTGCCAAGATCGATATAGACGATATCTCCGGCCGCGAGGACACTGATGCCGCTATGGCTCTCAATTATGTATCCCTTGAGATCGCTTCCGGCGTTCTTCAATGTTATCTCCCGGCGACGGTTCTCCTTGTAAGGGAACAAGTAGGCACCCGGGCTGATCTCCCTGAATGACTTTGTGATAATGGCACGGGATGATTTTTGCTCGATATCAGTCAGCTGGAGTGTCCCGAGCGGAATCATCTTGAAGCCCATCTCTTCATTGTTCAGCGGATGATTGACTAATGCATCCTTGCGGAATATGGAAAGTTTATCACCGCCACCGGCTTTCTGATCGGTGCCGATATCTGTGTACACGATATCATCAACACCCGCGACTATCCGATCATGCTGGGCCCCGACCACCATGCCGTAGGGCCTGAAACCATTCTCCAGAAGAAAACCTTCCGTACCATAGAGGGCGTAGGTTTTCTCGGCGGCAACCTCCGGGAGCGCTTCAACAGGAACTGCGGCAGGGGCGCTCTTTAGCACGGGAGCCTCATCTTTAGGGACAAACTCCAGCCGATCGGGAAAAATCCGCAATTTCTGACCAGGGTAAATAAAATGCGGATTTGTTACCTGGCCGTTTTTGGACCACATATCCGGCCAGTACATCGGATCTTTAATAAATCGATCGGAGAGCCCCCAGAGGGTATCACCCTGCTTGATGACATAGATGGCAGGCTCGTCCTGTCCGGCAGCAAACACAATGGATGGCGTGGCTAACAACGCCAACAGCAGCAGCAATCTGACTTTCATGTGGGACACCTCATTCGCCTTCGATGCGGGACAGGCCGGTTTTAATGTGCGTTCAAACGTTCGCGGGCCTTTATTGCAGCGGGGCTGCTTGGATATGATGTGATAATGCTCTCGAATATGCCCGTTGCCTTTTCCTTCTCTTTCATGGACGACAGGGTGTATCCGAGCTTCAAAAGCGCATCCGGAGTCTTGGAACTTTTCGGGTAACTCTCCGCAACCTTCATGAAAGCTTCTTTTGCCCTGGGCAGGTCCGAAAGAGTGTAATGACACTCACCTATCCAGTACAGAGCATTGGCTGCGTAGTCGCTTTGAGGATTGTTCTTGAGAAAGGATTCAAATGACTCGATTGCCGCCGGGAAATTATTGGCGCTGTACAGGCCGAATGCCTTGAGATATTCCGGGGGGGGACCGGACTCCCTGGCTGTTTTAGATGGCGACGGCTGATTAACAATCTCAATTTTCGGGGTTTGTGACTGTTTGGCGAGGATCGCGATCCGTGCCGCAAGTTCATCGCGGGAGGCCCGAAGTTCACGATTTTCATCCTTCAACAACTTTATTTCGCCGGATACCGCCTGAAGCCGATCATCCTGAACCTGCTGCAGACCGGCAAGCTCGTTGTGGCGCTGCTCCGCTTTTTTTGACGTCTGAATCAGAAACTCGATTTTCGCCTCGGACTCGGCCTGGCGCTTAACCACCAGATCATTGGCGGCGCACCCTGACAGAAAAAAAGATATACACAAATATGATACCAACCGGTTGCCTGACGGCATAATACCCCCATTTAACGCACGTTTTTCATAATTAATGCGATATAGTAGCCTTTGTCAAGTGAAAGGTGCCTTTTCAGTTTTATTGGCAGACCGATTATGGTAGCATCCAATCCCCGCGAATAATCAAGCCACCAACATAATATTATATTGGACCCCCCATGCAGAGACCCGAATTGCTGGCACCGGCCGGTAACATGGAAAAACTTAAAATCGCGGCGCATTACGGCGCCGATGCCGTATATCTTGGCGGACAGGCCTTTGGACTCCGCAATATGGCCGACAACTTTTCCGTGGCCGAGATGGGCGCGGCACTGGATTTCTGCCACGGGAAGAATATCAAGGCATATCTGACAATCAACAGTTATCCGCGCAATGAATCACTTCCCGAACTGGAGGAGTATCTGGCCCAGATTGCTCCGCTGCCGTTCGACGCCTATATTGTCGCCGATCCGGGGGTGATCGATGCGGTGCGCCAGGTATCGCCGGAGCGCGAGCTGCATCTCTCGACCCAGGCCAACACCATTAACTGGCGTTCTGCACGATTCTGGCAACAGCAGGGTATTCGCCGGATCAACCTGGCCCGTGAAATGAGCCTCGACAACATCCGCGAAACGGTGACAAAGGTTCCGGGTTTGGAATGTGAGGCCTTCGTGCACGGCGCGCTCTGCATTTCCTATTCAGGCCGCTGCCTCATTTCCAGCATGCTGACCGGGCGGGACGCCAACCGGGGCGAGTGCACGCATCCCTGCCGCTGGAGCTACCATCTGGTGGAAGAATCTCGTCCAGGGGAATATTTTCCGGTCGAGGAGGATGAAAACGGCACCTTCATCTTCAACTCCCGCGACCTCTGTCTGCTTGAGCATATTCCGGCACTGGTCGCAAGCGGTGTGCACGCCCTCAAGATTGAGGGGCGCATGAAGGGGATCAACTACGTTGCATCGGTGCTGAGGGTCTATCGCCAGGCTCTGGACGAATACCTGGAGGCTCCTGACCTGTGGCGCTGCCGTCCCGAATGGCTTGAGGAGCTGGCCAAACTGAGCCATCGCGGCTTTACTTCCGGTTTTCTGTTCGGCCAGCCACGCAACGTCGGGCAGGAGTACGAATCCACCTATATCCGCAGTCATGATTTCGTCGGGATCGTCGATGAGGTGCGGGGCGACGGCACTCTTCTGGTCAGTGTGCGGAACAGGGTCAAGAGTGGCGACGTGATCGAATTCATCGGACCGGGGATGCGGAGCGACTCACTGACCCTGCAGAACTTCTCGACTCTTCCCGAACGAGGAGCCGCGGTGAAGGCGGAATTCGCCAATCCCAACCAGCGGATACTTCTGACGGCGCCGTTTGCGGCCGAAGCGGGGGACCTGCTGCGCCGTGAAAAAGTTGAAGCGGCATGATTGATATACAGCCTGATCGGAAAAGCCGGAATGTAAATCATTAACGCAAAGTCGCAAAGGCGCAAGGAAAGCTGTTAATCGGATTTTTAATGAGGTTAATAAATTTGCGTCTTCGCGTCGTTGCGTCTTTGCGTTAGTTTTCTTAACATTTTTGTTCACATTTTATTGAAACTCAAATCGTAAGACTAAGGAAGAATTCGTATGACCGACCCAAAACTCCCCCCCCAGAACCTGGATGCCGAGATGTCCATCCTGGGCGGCATTCTGATCGATAACGACGCCATCAACCGGGTCCTGGAAAGCATCGTACCGGAAGATTTCTACCGCGAGGGGCATCGCAAGATATTTTTGGCGATGATGCAACTCTCCGACAGGCGTGAACCGTGCGACCTGGTAACTCTGACAGAAACCCTGAAGAAAATGGGGGAGCTGGATGAGATCGGCGGCGCCGCCTACCTGCTGATGCTGGTTGATTATGTCCCGACCGCGGCCAATGTCGCCTATTACTGCAAAATCGTCAAAGAGAAGTCGGTAAACCGCAAACTGATCACGATCGCCACCGGGATCGTCACCCGCAGCTATGAAGACCAGACCGATGTCAATGAACTGCTGGACAAGGCCCAGAAAGATCTGTACGAGATCGGCGAAAACAAGCTGCGTCCCCAGTATGTGCCGATCCAGCCGCTTATCAAAGAGGCCTTCAAAATCCTCAAATCTCTCAATGACCGCAAAGAGCACATCACCGGTGTGCCGACCGGCTATGTCGACCTCGACCAGATGACCGCGGGCTTCCAGCCGGGCAACCTGATCATCATCGCCGCCAGACCGTCGATGGGCAAAACAACCCTCGCGCTCAACATCGCCCAGCACGCCAGCGCCGAGAGCAAGAAGAAGACCCCCTCGGTCATCTTTTCGCTGGAGATGGGGAAGGAAGACCTCGTCATGCGTTTTCTGGCCTCCATCGCCCGGGTTGACTTCGGCCGCATGCGCACCGGCCACTTTCTCGACAGCGACTGGCCGCGCCTGACCAGAGCAGCCGGGATCCTCCATGATGCCAAGATTTTCATCGACGACACTCCGGCCATCAGCGTTCTGGAACTGCGTTCCAAGGCGCGCCGGCTGAAGAGCGAGCATGATATCGGGCTGATCATCGTCGACTATCTGCAATTGATGAAGGCGGGCACCCGCATCGAATCACGCCAGCAGGAAATTTCGGAGATTTCGCAATCCCTGAAGGCGCTGGCCAAGGAACTGGGCGTGCCGGTCGTCGCTCTGTCCCAGCTCAACCGTGAACTGGAAAAACGCGCCGACAAGCGTCCGATGATGAGCGACCTGCGCGAATCGGGCGCCATCGAGCAGGATGCCGACGTGATCATGTTCGTCTACCGCGAGGCGGTCTACTGCGAGCAGTGCCGCAAACGTGACGGCTCCTGCACCCAGGGGCACGACCGCAACGCCGAGCTGATCATCGGCAAGCAGCGAAACGGCGCGATCGGAACGGTCAGCCTGGCCTTTTTCGGCGAGCATACACGATTTGAAAACCTGAGTGACCGGAGCGAATAGTCTTTATGGAGGTCGGCCATGCCTGAGCAGATTAAAAAGAGTTCCCTCGGCGCAATTCTCTCCGCGTGCAACATCATAACCGAAGATGACATCACCGCTGCCCTGGAACTGCAGGGACGTACCGGTGTCCGCCTGGGGGAAGCGCTGATCACTCTCGGAATCGTCACGCAGGAGGATATTGACTGGGCGCTCTCCAACCAGTTGGACCTCCCCTATATCCGGCTCAAAGCCGACATGATCGACCCCGAAGCGGTACGGCTTGTCCCGGCGGCGACGGCGAGAAAGTTCAATCTGATTCCGCTCATCAAGACCGGTGGTGAGTTAAGCATCGCCATTTCCGACCCTCTCAACAAGGCTGCAATTGCCGCGGTCGAAAACTTAAGCGGCTGCCTGGTCAATATTTCAGTGGCTTTAATCCGTGAAATTCGTGAAATGATCGAGGCCTGCTACGGCAGCAGCGGCCAGGAACTGTTAGGGTTTGATTCCTCCGCCTTTTCCGAAAAAGTTCTGGATGCCATTAACAGTGACCTGAGCGGAGGCAAGCTGCTTGACTACCTGCTGATATTTATTCTGCAGAACCGGCTCTCGTCTCTTTCACTGCAGCCAATGGGGGAAACCGTGACCATCACCGGCCGGCGGGGCGGTATCTCACGCCCGATCGGCACGTTAGCCGGCACCTATTACCCTGACCTCACCCTCAAAATCCGTAAAAGCAGCGGATGTACCGCTCATGGCGAACCGGATTCCGGGGGGGTGCTGACATTCAGCTACCGCTCTCACCCGGTCACCTTCCGGACATCCTCCATGGCCGGCTATGGCGGAGAGTACATCACCATCCGTCCTCACCTGTCCGCCGACGTCCCGGACCGGCTTGCCGATCTCCACCTCCCCCCCGGACAGGAAGCCGGGTTTATCGGCCTGTCACGGAGGAAGCAGGGAGTCACCCTCTTTTCCTCGCGAAATACCCGGGAACGTGATCGCTTTATGGATCTTATGCTGGAGGAGATCGATACCGACGGCAAGAACGTGATCATTCTGGGTGAAGGGCCGGGGAAAATGACCAAACGTTTCCCGCGCATTCTTCTTCCGCGGGACGAGAACGAACGTGCCGAAACGATCATGGCCGCCCTGGACCATGCTCCCGACATCCTGGTTATTGAGGATGCCACCGAAGGAATTCCTTTCACGGCCGCCTGCCGGGCCGCCATGCGTGGCAAGCTGGTACTTGCCGGACTGGGAATTCGCGGCACCCGCTCCGTCCTGCGCCAGTTGCTGCTGTATCAGCAGCAGAACTTTTTTCTGCCGTTTTTCGTCAATGGGTTGGTTTCGTTCAAGGGCATTCAGCTTCTCTGCCCTGAATGCCGCACCACCTATGTCCCGCCTCCTGAAGAGCTGGCCGCCATGAATCTGGCGGAACCGCCGGCTGGGTTTTTCCGCTCCGCCGGATGTGAAGCCTGCGGTCACAGCGGTTTTTCCGCCCGGAAATTCCTGGTGGACGTCCTGACCTTCAGTGACGAGTTTCCGGGGCTTTTTGAACAGTCCGGCGATATAGCGGCGCTGGAGAACCACCTCGGGACGGCGGGGCACCATGGTCTGGCTGAAGAGGGGCTGCGGCTCCTGATGGCAGGAGAAGTTTCGCCTGAGGAATATATCGCATCGGTTGTTCTTTAAAAGAGGGGGAGATACCATGGCACGCATAGATGCACTCTTCAATATGATGAAGGAACAGGGGGCATCAGACTTGCATCTTTCCACCGGCAATCCGCCCATCTTCCGCCTGCGGGGCGAGATGGTGCGCCTCAATTTCAAGGCGCTGGGTCATGATGAACTGAAAACGATCCTGTTCGAAATATTAAGTGAGAAACAGCAGGCACACTTCAACGAAACCAAGGATCTCGATTTTGCCTATGAAGTCCCGGGGCTGGCCCGGTTCCGCGGCAATATCATGATGCAGTATCGCGGGATTGCCGCCGTATTCCGCATCATCCCCACAAAAATACTTTCCGCGGATGAACTGGGGCTGCCGGAAGGGGTGCGGCGCATGACCAATTTCAAGAAAGGGATGGTGCTGGTGACCGGGCCGACCGGATCGGGCAAATCGACGACCCTGGCCGGCATGATCGACCTGATCAACTCTACCCGCAAGGAACATATCCTGACCTTTGAGGATCCTCTGGAGTTTATTCATGAAAACAAGATGTCACTCATGAATCAGCGCCAGATCGGCGAACATACCGAGAGCTTCGCCTCGGCCCTCCGGGCCGCCCTTCGAGAGGATCCGGATGTCATACTGGTCGGCGAAATGCGCGACCTGACGACCATTCAGCTCGCCATGAGCGCCGCCGAGACCGGACACCTGGTCTTTGGAACCCTGCATACCAGCACGGCTGCCAAAACGGTCGACCGTATCATCGACGTTTTCCCGACCGACCAACAGGAACAGGTTCGCGCCATGCTGTCCGAATCATTGAAAGGGGTCATCTGCCAGCAGCTGCTGAAAACAGCCGATGGCAAAGGGCGCGTTGCAGCACTGGAAATTATGCTCGGCACCCCGGCCATTGCCAACCTGATCCGCGAAGGGAAAACATTCCAGATTCCCTCGATCATACAGACCGCCAAAAAGGACGGCATGCAGCTGCTTGATCAGCATCTGCTCGATCTGCTGAAAACGAAAAGGGTCAACCCGGAAGAGGCCTATCGCTGCGCCATCGACAAGAAACAGTTCGAGCAATATCTGACACCGGCATAGGCAAGGAGATCCAGCCATGAACTTTAACCATTTCGACGAAAGCGGCCATGCAATCATGGTCGATGTCAGCGCCAAGCAGCCGACCATGCGAACCGCCATTGCGGCCGCCGAGGTGCGGCTCCCGCCGGCACTGCTGACGGCCATCAAAACGGGCGGAGTTACCAAGGGCGACGTGCTGGGCGTAGCCCGCCTGGCCGGCATCATGGCCGCCAAACGGACACCGGACCTGATCCCGCTTTCCCATCCGTTGGCCATCCATAATGTCAGCATCGATTTTGAAATGGATGAAGCGGCCGGAGTCATCACGACCCGCTGTACCGTGCGGGCGCTCGAACGGACCGGAGTGGAGATGGAAGCCATGACCGGGGCCACTCTGGCGGCTCTGACGATTTATGACATGTGCAAGGGGAGCGACAAATCGATTACGATCGGAGAGATCAGGCTGCTGTTCAAGGAAGGGGGCAAAAGTGGCGTCTACCATCGCGCTGACAGCTGACATGGCATCTCCATGCAGATAGAATCGACGGTACGGCTCTCCGTTTTTGCGGCGGTCCTGCTGCTCGTTGCTCTCTGGGAGATCATCGCACCCCGTCGTCCCCTGCTGGAGAACAAGAGGAGACGCTGGTTCACCAATCTCTCCCTGGTTGTTATCGACACGATCGCGGTCAGGCTCCTGTTTCCGGTCCTTCCCGTTGCCCTCGCACAACTTGCCGAGGCGCGGGGATGGGGAATCTTTACTGTCATGCAGATGCCCCTCTGGCTCAAAATACTTCTGAGCATCCTCATCCTCGATTTCATCATCTATCTCCAGCATGTCCTGTTTCACCATATCCCGGCCTTATGGCGCCTGCACCGGATGCACCACACCGACCTCGATCTGGACGTAACCAGCGGTAATCGCTTCCATCCACTGGAAATCATACTTTCGACGCTGATTAAAATGGCCGCGGTGCTCTTTCTGGGTGCGCCCGCAGCGGCGGTTCTGGCCTTCGAGGTCGTTCTTAATGCATGCGCCATGTTCAACCACGGCAATATCAGGCTTGCCGCCGGGATTGACCGCCTGCTGCGGCTGTTCCTCGTTACTCCGGACATGCATCGCGTCCACCATTCGGACATCGTCCGCGAAACCAACAGTAATTTCGGCTTCAACTTCCCCTGGTGGGACCGTATCTGCGGCACCTATCGCCCCCAGCCCGAAAAAGGGCACCTGGGTATGACCATCGGTCTCAAGGAATACCGCGATCCGGAAAAGCTTACCCTGTTTCGGCTCCTCCTCCAACCGTTTACCTCCCCATAGGAGGCTCCTGATTGCACGCTTGACACAACTCCGATAAAACTGGTACAGTCAGACATTAAAATTGTTGTACCGGATAGCAGATAGCGCGTCATCGCAAGCCCCGGAAATTTCCGGGGCTTTTTTCGTACAACCAGAAAGAAGGAGTAACATGGAGTTTCAAGCGTTTAATTTACACCCCGTCATTGCAGCAAGCATCAAGGAGGCCGGGTATGTCACACCGACCCCCATTCAGAAGCAGGCGATACCAACCGTCATGCAGGGCCGCGACGTCATGGGGCTGGCCCAGACCGGCACCGGCAAGACCGCTGCCTTCGCACTTCCTGTCCTCAACCGCCTGATGGAAGGGCCGCGCGGCCGCGTCCGTGCCCTGGTTGTGGCCCCGACCCGAGAACTGGCCGAACAGATTCATGAATCGTTCGTGACGCTGGGGAGACAGACCCGCCTCAAGAGCGTTACCGTTTATGGCGGAGTCAACGTCAATCCGCAGATTCAGGCGCTTAAAAACGGCGTTGAAATCGTGGTTGCCTGTCCGGGACGCCTGCTCGACCATATCGGCCAGGGCACCATCGACCTTTCGCACCTCGAAGTGCTGGTGCTGGACGAAGCCGACCAGATGTTCGACATGGGATTTCTCCCCGATATCCGCCGGATTCTGACCCGCATCCCGGCCAAGCGGCAGACGCTGCTGTTCTCGGCCACCATGCCCCCCAGCATTAATAAACTTGCCCACGACATCCTGACCGATCCGGTCACCGTCCAGGTCGGCAATACCGCACCGCCGGTCACCGTTTCCCATGCCCTGTATCCGGTGGAACAGCATCTGAAAACCGGGCTGCTTCTGGAACTGCTGAAGCATACCGACACCGATTCGGTGCTGATCTTTACCCGCACCAAGCACCGCGCCAAGCGCCTGGGGGAGCAGCTGGAGAAAGCCGGATACAAAGCCGCCTCACTGCAGGGAAATCTCTCCCAGAATCGCCGCCAGGCGGCATTGGACGGCTTTCGTGACGGCACCTATCAGATTCTGGTGGCAACGGATATCGCCGCCAGAGGCATCGACGTCTCGCAGATATCGCATGTCATCAACTATGACATTCCGGACACCCCTGAAGCATACGTTCACCGCATCGGGCGTACCGGTCGTGCCGCGAAAACCGGCGATGCCTTTACGATGGTATGCAGCGAGGATACGATCATGGTGCGGACAATCGAGAAAAAGCTGGGTGCCCCGCTGGAGCGACGTACAGTAGAAGGTTTTGACTACACCGTCCCGGCACCCAAAAAAGACGCCGAGTTCGCCCGCCCGCCGCGCGAACCGAGGCCGACCCGTAAACCGGCCGATGCCAAAAAGAGTCCGGGTGGGTCAATCAACCCGTTCAAAAGCGATCATCCCGGCAGTAAACCCTCGGGGCGTCCGCAGCAGGGACGGCCGGGCGCTGCGGGCGGCGCACCCAAAACCGTGTTCAACAGTTCACGGCGCGGGAAATAGTGCCGAAAACATTTAACGCAAAGACGCCAGGGCGCAAGGCCGCAAAGGGAAAAGCAAAAGCAGAATCATTCTGGGGTTAAACCTTGTTTTTGTTTATCCTTGCGTCCCTGCACCTTTGCGGACTTGCGTTAAAAGCCCGTGACTTCATACTTCCAAGAGCCGCATGATGGTGTTTGAGGAAACGTTACATGGGAATTTCGAAGCACCCTTCCGTCGTTACCATGCCGGAAACCGAAAAGCCGTACCCTTCCATCCTCGCGTTCCTCTGCGGACGATTTCCCGCCATATCCACTGAAACCTGGGAAATACGGATGTCGGAGGGAAAGGTACTCGACGAAGGTGGGGGGCGGATCACCCCGGATTCCGCATACATCCCCTTGAAGCGCCTTTTTTATTTCCGCGAAGTCCGCATCGAGCCGGTCATCCCATTTGCCGAGAAAATCCTGTACATCGACGACGAAATCCTGGTCGCCTGCAAACCGCACTTTCTTCCCGTAACCCCCGGTGGCCGCTACGTTGACGAATGCCTGCTGAACCGTCTGCGCAAGAGCACCGGAATCGGGGATCTGGCGCCGCTTCACCGCATCGACCGTGAAACAGCCGGCCTGGTGCTCTTTTCCGTCAACAAAAAGAGCAGAGGTCACTACGGCACACTCTTCATGAATGGCCGCGTTGAAAAGACCTATCAGGCTATCTCGGTGTGTCCACCGACTCAGGAAACGGCCTCATGGAAAGTTGAAAACAGGATTGAGCGGGGAGAGCCGTGGTTCCGGATGAAAAGCGCACTAGGCGAAGTCAACGCCCGATCCGCCATTAAACTGGTGGAGGTCAGGGGAGAGCTGGCGCGATTTACCCTGCAGCCGCAAACCGGAAAAACGCATCAGCTGCGGATCCACATGAGCGGTCTCGGGTTCGGGATACTGAACGACAGGTACTATCCTGAGCTTCAGGACGAAAGCGAGGACAACTTTGCAACGCCACTCCAGCTTGTCGCGCAAAAGCTCCGCTTCAAGGATCCCCTGAGGGGCTTGATCAGGGAATTTACCTCCGAACGGGCGCTGTTATGGTAGCTGATGCATGAAGAGATGGGTGAAAGCGGTTTACGTTATTAAACTACATTACATTTTTGAACTGAGACAGAGAATTGTAGAAATTATCCTGTTAAACTGCGGCTTTGATCAACGGTTTTTTACAGGAGTGTTTTCTTGCATTGACGTTATTTAGCGGCATCCCCGACATTATCTCTACCCTGATAGATGCAGCATTTGCTGTCAACAGGGCTGCATTATCTCTGAGCTATGACCATCAGGTCGTCCTGTTCTTCACGCATTCCGCTTCACCCTCTTCTTTTATTCGGATCATGTCGAAAACGGGTGGACAAACCGGCACGTAATCTGCTTATCGAAGACGCATAGTCCATACCATGACAATTAATAATCCACTACATACTCTTCGTACACTCCTGCTGACCATCGCTCTTGCCGCCAGCGTCTTCCCCGGACTGGCCCGAGGCGAGGAAGCAGACGACACTCTCGATCTCTTCAACGCCTTCCAGGAGCAGACATCCTCCGCATCCCGGGTACCCAGACCCCTTTCCCAGACCGCCGAAAACGTCACCGTCATCACCGCCAAAGAGATCGAAGCCCTGAACGCCCACACCCTGGCCGACATCCTCGATACCGTTCCCGGCATTCAGCTGCAGCATAACGGTGGACCGGGAGTACCTGCCTATACCTACATCCAGAGCGCAGACTTTATCTTTTCGCAGGTTTTCATAGACGGGGTTTCACTCTCCAATTTGTCAAGCAATTACGCTGATGTCTCTTCAATACCGGCCCAGATCATCGAAAGGGTCGAGGTCATCAAAGGTGCAGCGTCGGCGTCATGGGGTTCGGCCCTTGGCGGGGTGATCAATGTCATCACCAGGTCACCTGAAGCAGGCCGCCCCATCGGCGGATCAGCCACCGCCTCCATCGGTGACCGTGTCACGGCCGACACCCGCGCGGAACTGAGCGGCACCAGCGGCAGGCTGGGTTATTACCTGTCCGGCGGCTACCTTGGTTCCAACGGGCTGCTCCCTGCCATGCAGATCGACTCAAACCACGCCTATGCCAAGCTTACCTATAGCCTCCCCGGCAAGGGTCAGGTATGGGGCACGCTCAACCATAGCCGCGCCAACTCTGGAGATCTGTATTATCCTCCTTTCAACCTGATGGAACGTTCCAAAGTACAGCACCTGCGTGCTTCGGTTGGCCTTCGTCACACCATTGCCGAAGGTCTTGAATTTGAACTTACCGGCCGCTATTCTTCCATGAGGAGCAGGAATTCGCCGTTGTATATCAGTGACGGCACCCTTCGGACTGACTGGCCAGCCACAGCCTCCAGGGAACAGGTGGCCGGAGCCAGCGCAAAACTAAGCTGGACGACAAGCAACAATCTGCTGGTGGGGGGCAGCGACTATAACAACCAGGAATTATCCTCCAACACGGTAAGACGGATAATCAATCCCTACACCAAGGAAGTTGATCGTTGGGGAATCTACGTCAATGACACCCTTTCCCTTGGCCCGGTCAGCATGACTCCCGGTGTCCGCATCGATCATACCCAGACAAATGGCGACCAGGTCAGCTCTTCATTCGGCGCCACATGGCAGGTGACCGCCAACTCCCTGTTGCGCGCCTACATCGGCCGTGGATTCGGCCTTCCCCAATTGTATGCAATCAACTTTCCCACCGTCAAGATATTGACCACCCAGGTCGGCGCAGAAAGCACTGCACTGCCATTCCTCTGGCTGAAGGGCACGCTGTTCCGTAACATGACCTGGGGTGACGGTGTTGAACGGCATCTGGCACTGGGCAGTGAAGTGGAGGTACGGACTGCTCCGGTTTTTAATACGTCACTGGGAGCCGGCTACACCTTCACTGAGACCACCCGCACCAGCGATGGGACCCAGGTAAAGCCGGACAAGGCCAGCCATACCGTGCAACTGGCGCTACGCTATGACGACAGGACCTATCGTGCCATGCTGGCCGGGCGGCATATCAACTGGAATTCCCCTCCAGATGCGAATGCCCGATATGGAGGCCTTGTTTGGGATCTTCACCTGGGGGCAACCCTGCTCGATCGCGAGAACAGTTCCCTGGAGCTGTTCTTTTCCGGTCGCAACCTGTTCGATGGCGATCCGTACAACAGTGATATTTTTCCCAACGTAGGGCGCTGGTTTGAAGGCGGAGTGAAGGTGAGTTTCTGATGAGACGCGTAATGCTCCTCATACTCGCCCTGGCGACCCTGCTCCCCTCCCTGGCCCAGGCCTATGACGTGCTGGTGCTGCTGAGCCGACGGAATCCGGCCTATGACGAGGTGCTGAAAGGGTTTCGCTTCGAGCAGAAAACATCCCTGCGGCTGCTGGTGCTGGCCGATTACGCTGAAATTGACATCGTCCGGATCGTGCGCGAGGATCACCCCCGTTTGGTCCTCGCGGTGGGAGACGCCGCCCTGACGGCGTCCCGCAAGGTGCTGAACACTCCGGTCGTCGCCCTGATGGCGCTCGGCATCCACGACCGGAAGTCCTCCCAGCCGAATCTGACCGGCATCGGCATGTACGCGCCGCCGGAACGCTTTATCAGCATGTTCAGGGCACTGAAAACCCGGCGCGTCGGTGTAATCTACAATCCAGCCAGAAGCGACTGGTACCTGCGGCAGGCCCGGCAGGCCGCCGAAGAGGCCGGTATCGAACTGGTGACTCGTGAGGTATCGGCACCCCGCGAAACAATTGGAAAACTGTCGTCGCTGGCCGGCAAGGTGGATGCCATCTGGATGCTGCCCGACAGCACGGCGGTCACACGGGAATCTACCGAGGCATATTTCCATTTCGGCCAGCAGCAGAGTGTCCCTGTCGTCTCTTTTGCCCCCAATTATCTGGGGTTAGGGGCGGCGGCCGTGCTTGAAATTGACCGGGTCGAGTTGGGCCGTCAGGCTGACGCCATGGTTGCGGCTCTCCTGAAAGGAGGCAGCATACCGCTCGCCTTTCCAAGCGGCGTAACAGTCAGGACCAATTCCAGCATATTGAGACGTCTCGGCTCCTCCTTTAGTGGGAGTGATTTCCAGTTGAAATAACAATCAGGTAATGTATATTTGTTTTTACGCTCTCCGGAATAACCGTTCCCATTTTAAAACTATCAACGCAGCGAAGGATTGCCCATGCAACTCTATACGCGATGGTCAAGCTTCCGCACCAGTTTTCAATGCAAACTCTTCATCATCTTTACCCTGCTGACTTTTTTTATTTCCTGCCTGCTGGGTACTCTCCACGTTGTCAATGAAATACATACGGCACGGCGCCTGGCCATCGAACAGCTCCAGCTCCGGGCCGGGCATCTGGCCGAATCAGTTCGACTCCCGCTCTATGCCGAGAACCGTGACATTTTGCACCATCTGGCCGAGCAGGCGGCCGAGGCGGCGGAAATCCGCGCCGTGGTGATCAGCGCTCCGGATGGCAGGGTACTGGCTGAAGTTCATGCGCCAGGCACTTCCGGCCCAACCGAAACCATCAGCAGGTCGGTAGCCGTGCACAGCAGCCCCCTGGCGAATTCTGTTGAATCATCCATGAC
>JBAQPK010000415.1:0-4615 GCA_049305715.1 Desulfuromonadaceae bacterium
GCCTAATGATCTTAGAAAAATATCGGTTGAAGAACTGGCTAAAAAACAGATTGAATCAACTCAGGAACTCTTTAACCTCAAATTTCAGCTTCATACCGGGAGACTTGAGAATACTTCCAAGCTGAAAAGCCTTCGTAAGGATATTGCCAGAGTTAATACCATTCTCACCGAATGTAAGGCAGGGGGAGTATCAAAATGATTGAACGCGGTCACAGAAAAACTCAGGTAGGCGTTGTTGTAAGCGATAAGATGGAAAAGACTGTTGTTGTAAAAGTTGACCGTCTCGTTAAACACAGTGTCTACAGCAAGTATATTAAACGTAGCGTAAAATACAAAGTTCACGATGAACTTAACAGTTCCAAAGTAGGTGATCGTGTGCAGATTATTGAATGCCGCCCTCTGAGTAAGGATAAACGCTGGAGCCTCAAACAGATAATCGAAAGCATCTCTTAGTATAGGGAGTAACATCAAATGATTCAAATGCAGACAGTACTGGATGTAGCCGACAACTCTGGTGCAAAAAAGTTATTTTGCATTAAAGTTCTGGGCGGCTCTAAAAGAAAATATGCAGGTGTTGGCGATATCATAGTTGCTTCAGTTCGTGAAGCTCTGCCGAATTCAAAGGTTAAAAAAGGTGATGTTGTCAAGGCCGTTGTTGTCAGAACTGCTAAGGCTTTGGGACGTCCTGACGGATCATACATCCGTTTTGATGATAATTCAGGTGTTGTCATCAACAACGCCAAGGAACCGGTTGGTACTCGTATCTTCGGTCCGGTTGCCAGAGAATTGCGCGCTAAAAAGTTTATGAAGATTATTTCTCTTGCACCGGAAGTACTATAAAAATATCGGAGAATGATGATGCAAGTCACGAAACCTCATGTTAACAAGGGCGATACCGTAATGGTAATCGCCGGTAAGGAAAAAAGCAAAACTGGTAAAATTCTTCAGTTACTGCCGAAAAAAAATGGCGTAATTGTTGAGGGTCTTAATCTTGTTAAACGCCATGTGAAGGCTAAAGGGAATGAAGCTGGTGAAATTAAGGAGAAAGAAGCACGGATTCATATCTCCAATGTTATGCCATTTTGTTCAAAATGTTCCAAACCTGTAAGAACAAGTAAGAAAATTCTGGAAAATGGCGAAAAACAACGCGTGTGCGTGAAGTGTGGCACAACGCTTTAGAATTACTTTGGAGGGATTTATCTAATGTCTCGTTTAAAAGATATATATTCATCAGAAATTGTTCCCAAGCTTCGTAATGATTTCAGTTACAAGTCTTGTATGGAAGTTCCTCAGATCAAGAAAATTGTTGTTAACATGGGTTTGGGCGAAGCGATCCAGAACGTTAAAATTCTTGATTCCGCGACAACCGAGCTTGGTTTGATCACCGGACAAAAATCCGTAATCACCAAAGCCAAGAAGTCTATCGCGACATTTAAACTTCGTGAAGGCATGCCAATCGGTTGTATGGTAACTCTCCGTCGTGATCGTATGTACGAATTCCTTGATCGTTTGGTTAATGTGTCTCTTGCCAGGGTTCGTGACTTTAAGGGTGTGTCCGGTAAAGCTTTTGACGGCAAGGGAAACTATACTCTCGGTATCAAGGACCAGCTTATTTTCCCTGAAATCAATTATGACGCTGTTGATAAGATAAAAGGGATGAATATCACTATTGTAACAAGTGCTAAAACAGACGAAGAAGGCAAAGCACTTCTCAAGTACCTGGGCATGCCGTTCAGGAACTAAGCTATCTGGAGGATTCTGTGGCAAAAGTATCAATGATAATTAAGTCTCAACGTGCACCCAAGTTTAAGGTTCGGCAGCACAATCGTTGTCCGGTATGCGGTCGTCCGAAAGCATTTTATCGCAAGTTCGAGATGTGCAGGATTTGTCTGCGCAAGTATGCCTCGTCTGGCCAGATTCCCGGCGTGATTAAATCGAGCTGGTAACTAAAAGTTACATATAGATAAAGAGACAGGAGCACATTCACGATGTCCATGACAGACCCGATTGCTGATATGCTTACCAGAATTAGAAATGCTAATATGGTAAAGCACCAAAAAGTTGACATTCCATCATCCAATATGAAAGTCAGTATTGCTAATGTATTAAAGCAAGAAGGCTTTATTAAAAATTATAAGGTTATCTCTGATAATCTTCAGGGTGTTTTGCGTGTTTACTTGAAGTATATTGATGAGAAAGATAGCGTAATTAATGAGATCAAGCGTGTAAGCAAGCCGGGTGGTAGAGTTTATGTCAAGTCTGAGGATATTCCTCTGGTGAAAAGCGGGCTTGGAATAGCGATTCTTTCCACATCGAAGGGTATCATTACTGATAATGTTGCTCGTAAGTCTGGTGTCGGCGGCGAGTTGATCTGTACTGTCTGGTAATAATAGCGACAAGGAGTACTTTTAGATGTCCAGAATAGGTAAATTGCCAATTGAGATACCAAAGGGTGTTAAGATTTCTTTCACTGATTCAGTCCTGTCAGTTCAAGGCCCGAACGGCGCTTTAACACGTCAGATTATGACTGTAGTATCACTTGATATACGTGATACTACCATTGAAGTTGCACGGTGCGATGATTCAACCGCCGCACGTTCTGCCCATGGACTTACGCGCACATTGATCAATAACATGGTCGTTGGTGTTACCAAGGGTTTCCAGAGAGACCTTGAAATTAACGGAGTCGGATATCGTGCTGAAGTCAAGGGTAAGGAGCTGGTTCTTGCTCTCGGTTATTCTCATCCGGTGAACTTTCCGATTCCCGACGGGATATCCATCGACGTAGAAAAAATGACGAAGTTGGCTGTTAAAGGGTTTGACAAGGAGCTCGTCGGTCAGACCGCCGCAAAGATTAGATCATTCCGTAGTCCGGAGCCTTACAAGGGCAAAGGGATCAAGTATGCTGACGAGACTATCCTGAGAAAAGCTGGCAAAACCGGCAAGAAATAGTCTTTATAAGGAGATATTGTGGCTAAGACAGCTATTAAAACAATCACTCGGCTTAAACGTCAAGTTCGAGTCAGAAAAAAAGTCCGCGGCACAACCGAACGTCCGCGTCTTAACGTATTCAAGAGTGCGCGCCATATTTATGCGCAGATAATTGATGATACGAATGGTACAACGCTTGTTGCGGCTTCTACATTATCAGAGGCAGCTCGGGATCTTACAAATACCGGTAATATTACTGCAGCAACTCTTGTTGGTAAGGAAGTCGCCAGGCTTGCTCTTGCAAAAGGTGTTTCGTCAGTAGTTTTTGACCGTAACGGTTTTCTCTATCACGGCAGGATCAAAGCGCTCGCTGATTCAGCCCGCGAATCCGGGTTGAATTTTTAAGCGTACGGGAGGTTTTCTTTGAGTAGGATTAATCCAGCAGAACTAAATCTTAACGACAGAGTTGTTCATATCAGTCGTGTTGCCAAAGTTGTCAAAGGTGGCCGCCGCTTCAGTTTTTCAGCATTAATAGTTGTTGGAGACGGCAACGGATATGTTGGATACGGGCTTGGTAAGGCAAATGAGGTCCCTGAGGCGATCAGGAAGGGCGTAGAACAGGCGAAAAAGAACCTTATTAAGGTTCCCGTAAATTCAAACCAGACTATTCCTTTTGAAATTGAAGGTAAATTTGGAGCCGGCCGTCTTCTCATGAAACCCGCTTCTGCTGGTACAGGTGTTATTGCCGGCGGCGCTGCACGAGCAATTTTTGAGGCGGCAGGTATCAATAACATTCTCTCTAAATGTTTAGGCTCTAATAATCCACACAACGTTATTAAAGCTGCTTTTCAAGGTCTTCAGCGTCTTAAGACTCCTGAAGAGATAGCCGCTCGTCGTGGTATTACAGAATAATTTTTTTATGCGGGGAACTAACTATGAGCAGTTTGCTTAAGATAACACTCACTAAAAGCACCATATGTACTCCAAAAAAGCACCGTGCTGTAGTTGCTGGGCTAGGTCTGTCCAAGTTGAATCAGACAGTTCAGCGGCAAGACAGCCCGCAAATCAGGGGCATGATCAATAAAGTTGGTCATCTATTGACCGTTGAATAGATAAAGGGGTTTACTTTCATGGAACTTAATAATCTGAGACCTTCTATCGGCTCAACAAAAAACAGAAAACGCATTGGTCGTGGTACCGGTTCAGGCCACGGTAAAACTGCAACAAAAGGTCATAAAGGCCAGAAAGCCCGTTCAGGCGGAAGTATAAAGGCCGGTTTTGAGGGTGGACAGATGCCGTTACAGCGACGCCTTCCAAAGCGTGGATTCACACCGCTGGATCGTGTTGTGTATTCTCTTGTGAACATAAGCCAGCTGGATGTTTTTGAACCCGGCTCTGTCATCGATGTGTTGTCTCTTATATCCAAAGGTCTGGTTAAATCGGATCGTTACGCTGTCAAGATTCTCGGTAATGGTGACATCACCAAATCTTTGAAGGTTTCTGCGAACAAATTCAGTCAGTCTGCAAGGGAAAAGATCATAGCTGCTGGTGGTAGCGTTGAGGAGATTGCATAGTGTTTGAAGCTCTCCAGAATATATTCAAGATACCTGAGTTGAAAAAGCGCGTCTTGTTTTCCCTGGGAATGCTTGCCGTATACCGTGTTGGTTGTCACATACCAACGCCT
>JBAQPK010000416.1:0-4955 GCA_049305715.1 Desulfuromonadaceae bacterium
CGGCCGCCTGGTGACAACCTTCACCGGCAGCTCCGCAAAGAGCCTGCTGCGGTAACCCACATCCTGCGCCAGCTTCGCACCCAGAGCGAGAGCGCGTTCCGCCGCCCCCATCTTCGTGGAAATGACCCTGGCCGTGGCGGCCGCACTGCACCCCTCCACCAGCTGCAGCAGGATCAGCCACTCGCACAGCTCCTCGAACCGCTCCTTGTTGAACCATTCAACCCCGTCGCTTTCATGCACCAGCAGATAGTTCCGGCACGATTCGAGTTCGAACAGGCTCTGCATCAGTTTCAGACTGCTGCCGGCATGATGCCGCTCCTCCGACCGCCACCACTCCAGCAGCGCGGAGAGTAGTCCGGGAGCACGGCTGCTGAACCCGGGGTCACCGGCACGATGCAGAAACTTCCGCAGGGTGTAGTCAAGCCCCCGGCTGACCGGGTCGATCGGGGTCTCGCGCAGAACCAGAAAAGCAAGCAGCAGGGACCCGGCAGCCCCATCCGAGAATCCGGTGGTCAGCCTGAGCTGGAATGAACGGGCATCACGTGCCGTCGTCCTGTGACCGGTAAGCCCGATAAAGCGGGCAAATTGCTCGACCGCAGCGCTTTTCTTCCGGATGCTTTTCCGTTTGCCCTTGCCGGCGGCGGCTCGCGCCTTGCCCCCCGGAACCGCCCCATCCGCATCGGCACTCTTCAGAAACAGGTCAATCGCCTGCTGCAGCTCTGCATCCGTTGCAGCATCTGCCCCCGCCACCCTGTCCTCGGCGAACAGCTCGAAGACCATGCGGAATGAAGCATTCAACTCTCCATACATCAGCTGTTTGCGTTCTTCCTCGAGGGAAACGACCCCTGAGCCATTCAGATCGGCATGCAGCTGCCTCCATGACCCGTCCCGGTCGTCACGGATTTCCCGGAAATCCATGAACACATGGAACTGATACTCCCCGAGCTCGGCATACAGCCCCTTTTCGCGCAGTTCGCTCGTCGAGCGGAGGTATTCCACACCCTCCGTCTGATCCCGGAAGGCCAGGTAGCCATCGTCTCCAGCGGGTGCCGTCAGCGCATCGGCGAGGGATGTCCGGCCCTGCCGACCTCCCTCCCCTTCGCCGGCAACCAGAAACGGCACCGATTCCCTAATCCAGCCGGAGGTTGTGGAATGGCTGTTATGATACAGCACCAGCGCCCGCTCTTCGCCGATCCGGTTGGAATAGGCGAACACATTCTCATCGACACCGGCGCCGGCGTGGAAGTCATACAGCACGAAGTTCTCCGACCCCGAGAAGAGCCGGCGGCGACACAGCAGCGGAAAAATCCACATTTCATGGCCGCGTACCAGACCCTCGTCCACCTGCTCGTCCCAGTAGGCGCGCTTGTACTCCATGCCGTATTTTTCGTGGAACCCCTCGATCTGGCCGTGACCGAACATCGGCAGTCCGGGCATGGTGGCCAGCAGTACGCAGGCGCCGAAATACTTCCCTTGGGAACCGAACTGGGCCACCGCGGTCTTTTCGTCCGGATTGTTCATGAAATTAACGAACCGCTTGAGGATTTCGTGGTTGAATTCCAGCACGTTTTTGATGGTCTTGCGGTACTTGGCGTTCTCCTCGGTCATCAGCATGTTCATGAAGGCGCTGTTGTACACGCGGTGCATGCCGAGCGTCCGGACGAAATACCCCTCCATCATCCAGAACGCCTCCGCCAGCAATAGCGTGCCGGGGGCCTCAGCCGCGACGCGGTCCACGACTTCGCGCCAGAACTCGGTCGGGAAAACGGCATCGAATTCTTCCTTGCCCATGCCGTGCTCGGCGCGGGACGGAACCCCGCCGCCGAGGCCCCGCAGCGGGAACCAGAGGCGCTGGTAATGCTTCTTTGCCAGGGTCATGGCGGCGTCGAACCGGATGATCGGGAAATTGCGGGCGACATGGAGGATCGTCTGGATGACCGCTTCCCGGACTTCGGGGATCAGGTAATTGAGCTGGGCGGTGTCGTTCCAGGGGATGCTGGTGCCGTCGTTGCCGTGGTAGATGTAGCGGGTGCGGCCGGTGGCGCGATCGTAATGTTTGAACACCACGGCGGCGTCGCTCTTGTTCCAGTAGCCATCCTCCACCTGCAGGCAGACGGTGCCGTCGCCGGACAGGTCTTCGCCGGTGAACCGGTAGGTCGGGAAGGGGGGGTAATCGGTCTGGACAAACCAGTCAGGGTGCTGAATCACCCAGCGGGAATAGATGCCGGTATGGTTCGGCACCATGTCGCTGGCGAGGCGGATGCCGCGCCGTCCGGCACGCTCCCGCAGGTTTGCCAGCGCTTCCCAGCCGCCAAGGTCGGTGGCGACTTCGTAGTCGTAGAGGGAATAGGCCGAGGCGATCGCCTCGGGGTTGCCGCAGATCTGCTTGATCCGCTGTGACGCGGGGGACCGCTCCCAGAGCCCGATCAGCCAGAGTCCGGAGAAGCCGCGGGACGCCAGCCGGTCAAGTTCAGCATCGGGAATCTGATCAAGGCGGGTTATCGGAAACCCGTGGGAACGGCTGAGCTGATCGAGCCAGACGTACACCATCTTGGCCATCAGGACGACATGGGACATCCAGCCGGCATCGGATGAAAAAGCCTCATAGGCGGGATAATCGAAGCCGTGGAAAACGGCGTCTGTCCCGGTCGCTGCAGGGTGCCCGGCGCGCCGGAACTCCAGGACAGGAGCCGGGCCAGGCCCGCCGGCGCCGCGCTCACGCTGCTCCTCCTGCAGAATATCAAGGGCGGTCTCCACCTCGTGCAGCAGTTCAGCCGGCAGGACACCCTGCCACTGCCGGCGGAGGTAGGCAACCTGGCCGGCCAGGGAGCCGGGGTAGGCGGTGATCGCCGCCATGAGGGCCTCGATCAAGGTGTACCCTTTTCCGGCAAGAACCGGCCCCTCCTTCAGGAAGCGATCAAAGGCCGCAGTGATGCTTGAGTAGTGTGACGACGCGGCCAGAGCCCGGTCATCAACGAGTTCCCGGAAGCTTTCGATAGCCGGATTGGCGGCCGCCAGCCGCAGCAGCAGCATTTCCCGCAGCAGCTGATGGGTGCGCAGGGAGTTTTTCAGGCTGTCGGCCAGCCAGCGCTCTGGTTCGGCGCTCCCCTGCAGAACCGGCGCCGGTGGAAATAGCTCCACGAAACGCCGTGCCGTTGTCCGGAACCCTTCGCCGGCCGGGTCGATTCCTCCCGACTTCAGCGCATTGATCAGGAGAGATGCTCCCGGAGCCGCTGCGACTTCGTCTATCAGGTAGCGCAATGTCTTTTGAAGGGATGCATACAGGTTGAGTTCGCCGGCATGGACAACGGCGGAGCCGTGCGGACGGGTGCCGTTCAGCTTGAGGGCCAGCTGCCGGAAAAACTGTATACGGGGGATGCCGCGCGCTTTAATGCCGTTTGAAAGCGGTCCCAGGCCGAGGGACCGCCAGTGATGGAAGGAGATCTGGATATCATAGGGAAAGTAGGAATCTGCGCCGCTTGGATCAGTCATGATGTTTCCAGTCGCTCAAATGCCGGGATGTCAAAAGTGTTTCATAACCGGTTATCTGCCTGCGCCGCCGGATTATTTCTTTTTTGTCGTCTTTTTGGCCTTGGAAGACCCGCCCTTGGCGGTACCTTTGGCTTTTTTCTTTTTTACACTCTTCTTGCCTTTTTTGACCTTCGCTTTTTTGCCTTTTACTATTTTACGCGGTTCGGGGTTGAATTCATCACGAATGTTATTAAGCAATACGGAGGTTTCTTCCATGGTGGGGTCGGCTTTTTTCGCCGCCTCAAGGGTTTCTTTCGCCTCGCTCAGCCGGCCGGTTTTCATATACAGGCGTCCAAGCGCATTCAGCGCCCTGGCATTATCCGGCTTCAGCTCAATCGCTTTTTTGTACGAGCCTGCCGCGTTGTCATATTCTTTTTTAAAGTCATAAATCAGCCCCAGCTTGTAGTGGTTGACCGGGTCGTCCGGGTTTAGTTCGGCCGCCTCTTTCAGCAGCACGGTGATTTCGTCATACTGCTTGTTTTTCACATAGATCGATATCAGTGCGGTACGCGACTCGTTATCGTCCCTATGGGCGGCAAGCGCTTTTTTATAATGTTCAAGCGCCTTTTCGTTCTCCCCCTTTTGAACGTAAATGGCCGCGATCTCCCGATTTGCATCGCCATCATTCGGGCTGTAGGTGAGCACGGAGTTGTACGACGAAAGCGCCAGACCGTTTTCCTTGCTTTTGGCAAAAATACGGGCCAGCTTAAGGTGGATATCCGGACTTTCTGGACGCAGCTTGAGAAACTCGGAATACTGTTCCACCGCTTCCTGGAACAGCCCGCGGGAAAAGCGGATGTCACCCAGTCGCAAACGAGCTTCGGCGCTTGCAGGATTAACCTTGACCGCCCGTTTGTAGGCGACGACCGCCTCATCGATCTGAGACTTTTTTTCGTGCAGGATTCCCAGGTTAAGGTATACGTCGCTGTTGGCGCTGTTGCGATGTGCCGCCTCACGATAGGCCTCAATGGCTTCGGCATCCTTACCGGCCGCCTGGTAGATGTGGCCGAGCTTTTCGTATGAAAGCGTATCTTCCGGATGCTCCTTGATAGCGTCTTTGAGCTTTTCGATCTCCCTGCCGGCCCCGCTCGCATCCGGATGACCGGACGGGTTCTGAACGGTCTGAGCCCGCTTGCCTTTGCCGCCCAGCAGCAAATGGTAGTCGGCCAGCTTGCTGTCTCCCTTTTTCTCGTAAATACCGGCAAGCATCATGTGGATATCGCGATCCTGGGGGTTTGCCGCCTCGCCTCTCTTCAGCTGTTCAAGCGCCTTGTCGAGATCGCCCCGCTGCAGACTGATCGCTGCTATGCCGGTATGAGCCTTCGCAGAACCCGGATCGGTGGACAGGGCCCTTCGGTATTCCTCCAGAGCCTTTTCAGACTGGCTTGAAGCGGTGTAGATCTCGGCCAGACCGGTAAAAATGG
>JBAQPK010000417.1:0-2189 GCA_049305715.1 Desulfuromonadaceae bacterium
GACTGAAGTTCCGGCAGCGCCAGGAACAGCAGGCCGTCTTCCTCGCCGCCGGAAGAAACGATGCCTGAGACCCGCAGCCGCACCATTTGATTATTCCCGGCGAGTTCCATGGTATCTCCCGGCTTGAGCCCCAGACGGGTCGCCAGATCACTGCCGACAATCGTCTCTCCGGCCACGGGCCAGTTCCCCTTCAGCTGCCACCAGGGGAAAAGGCGGCGGATATCCGAGAAGTTGACCCCTTCCACCATGACATCGGCTTCTTTCCAGTGCAAGGCACCACGCAGATGGAAGGAGCGTTCTGCTTTCAGTGCGCTGTGCGCCAAGGCATCCTCCACCCGGCGCTGCTGCAGGTAGGTCGGCTCGCTAACAACGCCGAAATTGAGGCCGCCGCTCCCCACATCAAGCCGGGCGGATTCCGGGATGACAACCAGATTAGCCCCATATTTACGCACCTCTTCCGCCACCCGTTTCCCCATGGAGGACGAAACAATGCCAAGCGCGGTAGCCAGACTGGAAGCCATGGCAAGAACGGCCAGCAAGAGCACGGTGCGGCCCTTGCGATGGGCAAGGGCAGATAAAACTATATGGAGAAGCCAGCGCCTCCTGTTCATGATCATCCTTTCAATACCCTCACCGGTTCAACGAGCAGCGCTCGGCGCAGCGGCGCCACGCTTCCGGCCAAGGCAACGATAAAAGCCGAAATGATCGCGGTCGGAAAAAGCCAGAGTGGCGATGCAATGGTGGAGTTGAATACCGTACGACTGATCACTTCCGAGAGTTGATCGCCAATCAGGAATCCGATCACCCCGCCGGCAAGAGATATAATAAGCGTTTCTCCGATAAAAATTGTACTGATCTGCAAGCGGTCGGCGCCGACCGCCTTCATCAGGGCAATTTCAGGACTCCTCTCAGCCATGGAAGCCATGAGGCTGGTGGAGACGGCAGTGGCCGAGGCACAAAGGGCAAGAATCGTCAGGAAAAGCATGACGCTGTTCAGCTTCTTCAGCAGCGCCCCCTCGGCGCTGGCAATCTGCCAGATCGGCTTGGCACGGCTTCCCGCCATCACCTCTTCGACATTCTTGGCCACCGAGGTCACGTATGCCGTGCAGTACCACTTCTCGTATTCATCCTTCGTCATACTGGCGGGATCTTTTTTGCCGAATTCGTCCATCGGCACGGTAAGGGCACTCACCAGTACGCGGGAAACCTTCCCCTGCTGCTGCAGAAGTGACTGGACCGTTACCAGGGGAGCGAAAAGCTGTTCCTCTTCGTAGCCGCCAGTTGTGACGATACCAACGACACGAAATCGCTGGGCCTTCCCACGCACCGTCGCCTCAAGCTCTTTCCCAACTGTTATTCCCAGCCGCTTCGCCAGGGTTGCACCGATAATAGCCTCATCGGGACCGGCCGGCCACTCCCCCTGGACATCCCACCAGGGAGCAATCCCTCTTATACCCTGAACGGACGGATCTTCGCCGGGCAACTCAAGTTGCTTGGCGAACCAGGTACCCGATACAACACCCCGCTCCTTCCTGCCGCCCGCAGAAAAGTCGGCTACACCAAACAGGTATGGGGTAAATCCGGTAATATTGTATTTCCAGAAGACCGTCTTGATTTTCGGCAGGTCATCTTCACGCAAAAAACCGCCCCCCTCAACGGCGGACGGTTCAAGTAAAATATTGGCGCCATAGCTCCGCAGCTCAAGCGCCATCTTGTGGGAAATCTCACCGGAAATACCGAGGAATGCCGTTGCAACGGCAGCGCCCATGGCAATGGAAAGGAATATCAGAAAAACAGCCTTGGGACGTTTGAGAAACGAATTTTTGAGGATACGGAAGAGCATGGTTCAAGTCCGTTGAACGTTGAAATGGATAGAATCATCTCTCATCTTTCATCCCTCAACCGTTTTTCGCAACTCTAGTGGCAACGATTCCTTCAGCAGCGCAACCTTCTTTTGCATCCGCCGCCAGGCGACAACTCCCCAGACCACCGCGGCAAACATCATGACATGCTTTACCGCCAGGGCCGGAATCTGCAATTTGTCGGCGGCATTGGCCCATTCGAAGCTGGTATAGAATATGGTCCGGGGGATTCCACCCAGGATGACCCACCAGAGGGCAAACTTGAACAGCTTGACCATCTGGCGGTTTGTCTTCAGGAAGAATAGCGTCGCCTCGGTGGTGTTCATG
>JBAQPK010000418.1:0-7533 GCA_049305715.1 Desulfuromonadaceae bacterium
CTTTGACTGCCTGGGTGCCATGACGGCGGCCCTGAAGCTCTATCCCGGCGCGCTGCTCTCTTTTCCCGGTTCGCAGGAGAAAGGGGTGCGCGATTTTGTGCTGCGCCATCCGGAGTACCTGCCGCATTTCACCCGTTCCAAGGATATCAACCTGGATGCCATCACCCGCCTGATCATCGTCGATTGCCAGCAGGCCGCCCGAATCGGCCGTTTTGCCGATATTCTGGATCGTCCCTCCCTGGAAATCCACATCTATGACCACCACCCGGTGACGGAGGAGAGCATTCGGCCGACCGGCGGAAAAGTCGCCGTCTGCGGTTCCGCTTCGACCCTTCTGGGAGTCAGGCTGATGGAGGAGGGCGTTGTTCTGACACCTGAAGAGGCCACCCTCGTCATGCTCGGGATCCATGAAGACACCGGGCGGCTGCTGTTTGCCTCGGCAACGCCGGACGACTACCGCGTCGCGGGGTGGTTGCTGGAAGAGGGGGCCCGGCTCACCGTCGTCAGTGATGCTCTGACGCCGGAGCTGACGAAGGCGCAGATGGGGCTGCTGAAACAGCTGCTGACGACCCTCAAGACCAGCACGGTCAATGGCGTGGTGGTCTCCATTGCGCACGCTTCCTGCGATCATTACATCGGCGATATCGCCTCGCTGGCCCACCTGATGCGGGACATGGAAAATATGGATGCCCTGTTTATCGCGGTAGCGATGGAAGACAGCGTTTATCTGGTGGCCCGCAGTCACATCCCGGAAATCGATGCCGGTGAAATCATGAAGGGGTTCCAGGGGGGCGGCCATGCTACGGCGGCTTCCGCCGTCGTGCATGACCGGTCGCTGAAACAGGTGCTGGAGAGGCTTGACGAGCTGCTGCAGCTCTCGGTCAGGGGAGAAGCGACTGCCGGGAGCGTCATGTCGTCACCGGTAAAGACCATGCCGGACTCGGTCAGCATTACCGGAGCCCGCGAACTGCTGACCCGCTACAATTGCAACGCCATGCCGGTCATGGCAGGGGGGACGATGGTCGGCGTCATCTCGCGCAAGACCGTCGAGAAAGCACTGCACCACGGGCTGGGGGACTCGCCGGTGACAGACTTCATGCATACGGAATTCCTCTCCGCAACCCCTGCCACTCCCCTCACGGATATCCAGTCCTACATGGTGACCGGCAATCGCCGATTCGTCCCGGTCTTTACCGGAACGGAGCTGTCCGGAGCGGTGACCCGAACCGATCTGATGCGCCATATCTACGGCGGCCGCCGCGGCGGCGCACTCTATGATCTTGACTCTCTGGAAGTCCCGACACGAACCAGATCGGTTGCCGGATTGCTCGGTAAACGGCTTTCGGCGGAAATCCGCGATACCTTGCGCCAGCTGGGTGCGGTCGGTGACCGGCTGGGGATGTCGGTCTATGCGGTCGGCGGTTTTGTGCGCGACCTGCTGCTGGGGATCGGCAATCTGGATATAGATGTAACGGTTGAGGGGGATGGTGTTTTCTTTGCGGAATGTTTTGCCGAACGGTATGGCGGAAGGGTGCGCAGTCACAGAAAATTCGGCACGGCGGTACTGGTTCTACCCGATGGCGGCAAGATCGACGTTGCCAGCACCCGCCTTGAATATTATGAATCCCCCGGCGTCCTGCCGACCGTCGAGCGGGCTTCGCTCCGGCATGACCTGTACCGGCGTGATTTTACGATCAACACCCTGGCGCTCTGCATCAACAACGACCGATTCGGTCAGCTGACCGACCATTTCGGCGGCCAGCAGGATATCCAGGAACGGGTCGTCAGGGTGCTGCACAACCTGTCGTTTGTCGAGGATCCGACCCGCGTGTTCCGCGCGATCCGTTTCGAGCAGCGCCTCGGCTTTCATATCGCTCCTCAGACCGAGAACCTGATACGGAGCGCGGTTCGGATGCATCTCCTTGAAAAGCTGGGGGGAGAGCGCCTGCTGAGTGAGCTGGTGCAGATCATGCGTGAAAAGGAGCCGACGGCGGCGGTCGGGCGGATGTCTTCCCTGGGGCTCCTGCCGTTCATTCACCCAGCGCTCAAGCTGGTGCCGGCAACGGAGCGGGTACTGGGGGAGACGGGGCAGGTAATGGCCTGGTTCCGGCTGCTCTATCTGGAGGACCGGTGCGAGCCCTGGCAGGTCTATCTTCTGGCCTTGTGCGATGGTCTCAAGTCCGATGAGTTCCACGACGCCTGCAACCGTCTGGCGATCCCCGGACGGCTCGCCTCGCGGCTCTGCAGCCAGCGCCACCTGGTGTTCACAACCCTGAATGCGATCAAGAGGCGTCTGAAACAAACAGCCGAGATACGTAACAGCCAGCTGTTTGCGTGGTTCAGCGATCTTAGTCTGGAAATGCTGCTGTACATGGCGGCACGGGCCAGCAGCGAACAGGTCAGACGTTTTGTCTCGCTCTATCTGACACGGCTGCGTGCCGTTGCTCCGTCTCTGGACGGGGATGACCTCCGTGGACTCGGTCTGGAGCCCGGCCCGCTGTTCCGGCGCATCAAGGATCGCCTGCTGCAGGCGCGTCTCGATGGTGAAGTCTGCAGCCGGGACCAGGAGGAGGCGTTGGTCCGATCTCTGGTACAGGCAGTGCCAGGATTAAGGAATATTCGTGAAATCGGATAGTTATAAAAAAGCCGCTTGACGGAATGCTCTGTTACATGGTAGTAAAGATAGGAGAAAAATTAAGAAGTGGTGTGGAGGGTGATACGGCATGAAACGATTTAAAAGACTTGTTACGGTATTAACGATGCTTTCGCTTCTGTCGGCAACCTCTTCGGCATTTGCCGCGGATGATACGATCAAGGAAGTTTTCACCGATGCATTTTACGGTGCTGCCATCGGCGGGCTCGTTGGCGGTGCTTTGATGGTTTTTACAAACAAGCCGCTCGATCATGCTGATCGTATAGCATATGGCGCCGCATCCGGCGTTCTGGTCGGTACGGTATACGGGTTAGCCAAATCGGCCCGCGCATTTGCCGAAGTTGAAAACGGCCGTGTAAAAGTTGCCTTTCCGACAATCATTCCCGAACTGGTAGAGTCACCCTCCACCGGCCGGACAACGATTGCCTGGAGAGCCGATCGGATCAGGGGCACCTTCAACTGATACGCTGCTTCAAGCCGCACGCAATCCGAAAAACCCGCTGTTGAACGATAGCGGGTTTTTTTTATATCCTGCGGCGTCAACAAACAAACGCGTCAATTTACGGGAGGATACAATGTCAGAGTTTAATAATGTCACCGTTGTCAAGAAGGCCAATATCTTTTTCGGGGGTCAGGTCGTCAGCTTTACCGTGCTGTTTGCCGATGGCGCCAAAAAAACGCTGGGTGTCATGCAGGCCGGAGAATATGAGTTCTCCACCGGAGCTGCCGAGATCATGGAGATTTTGTCCGGGAAGCTGGAGTGGCAGATGAAGGGGGATCATGAGTGGCGGAAGGTGGCTGGAGGCGAGGCATTTAACGTACCGGCCAACTCCGTCTTTCTGATGAAGGTGCCGGTTGTGACCGATTACTGCTGCTCCTTTGTCGGCTGACAGCCGGTAACAGCGTGGGCATTAAACCGGATCATGGCGTTGTCGGACGGTTTGCCCCCTCTCCGACCGGTGCGCTGCATACCGGTTCGCTGGTGGCGGCGGTCGGGAGCTATCTGATGGCGAAACATGCCGGAGGCCGCTGGCTGCTGCGACTCGACGATCTGGATTCACAGCGTCAGGTGCCCGGCATGGCAGATGACATCATGCGGACGATGGAGTCGTTCGGACTGTTCTGGGATGGCGGGATTTCCCGGCAGAGCTGGAATGTGGAAGAGTATCGGCGGGTATTTGCTCGGCTGGAGCAGGCGGGTGTGGTCTATCCATGCGGCTGCTCACGCAGCGAGATTGCCCGAAGTGCTTCCGCCCCCCACTCCGGGGAAGATTGCATACCGTATTCCGGCAGTTGCCGCGGGGGGATGAAAGCCGATGCGACGATTCGTTCCTGGCGGGTCAGGGTGCCGGAGGAGGAGATCTGCTTTTCCGACCTGCGAAAGGGTCGATTCTGCCAGACACTCTCCGCTGTCTGCGGCGATTTTGTCCTGAGAAGGGGCGACGGCGAGTTTGCCTATCAACTGGCGGTTGTTGTCGATGACTATCTGGCCGGGGTGAACCAGGTGGTGCGCGGAGAGGATCTGCTTGCTTCAACGCCCCGCCAGATATATCTGGAGCGGCTGCTCGGTTTTCCGCCGCCGGACTATTGCCATCTGCCGCTGGTGGCCGGCCCCGCCGGTGCGAAGCTGAGCAAGCGGGACCATCTGGTTTCACATCACCTGGGCAACCTGGCCGGAAGGGAGCAGGGGCTGCTCCTTGCCGCGCTCCGTTTTCTCGGCCAGAATCCCCCGGCTGAACTCGCCGGATGTTCCTGCAACGATATTCTTGAGTGGGGTGTTGCCTGTTTTAATCCGCTTCGGCTCCCCGCACAGGGCGGCGCGCTGGAGATCTAGGGTTTGCGAGGCTCTCCCTCGAGCGATCCCGGCGGGCGGAGCAGGAACTTCCCGTCACCGACCTCGTTTCGATAGGGGTTGGCCGGCCGGTCCAGTGACGAATCAGATTCCCGAAGCAGGTGAATTTCTTTCGCAGAAATAAGAGGATAACGATAATCCGCCCCCCCCAGTTTTTGAATCCTTTGACCTTTGATTTCTCCGATGACCGTAATAAAAGTGCCGGGATGGTAAAACACGGGATCGAGCAACTCTCCGCTTACCACCAGAAAGCGCCCTCCGGAGCGTGATGATTCGTTCGGGACACCATTTGAATACAGTTCAAGCTGTGCCACTTCAAGCTGTATTACATCACCGCTGCTGCGGGTTTCGGCTATGATTCCGCCTACCAGGACTTTCTTTCCCGCCAGCGCTTCCGGGTTCTTGCTGATATCTGCATAGGAGATCGAACGGTCAACAGCGGCAAGCCCCGCCTCGCTCATAATGTGTGCACACCCTCCAAGTAAACCGGTTAGAGCAAAAACAAACCACACCATACGCTTCATAAAACCTCCCTTTCGCACCGATGCACTCGATTCATGAGCCACGCCGGGATCGTCATTCCCAGTTTTGCATTATAGAGGGTGTTGCCTCTCTCTGGCAACAGAATCTATTGGAGTTTACACCTTGATTATACAATAGTTGCATGGTATTTGTATCAACCGCATCTGCTGAATAAGTGTGGATTGCCACATAATAAAGCACCTGAGGGGGCGTAAATGGAAAAGCTGAGAGTTCACTACAAAGAATTAGGCCTGTCCAATACGAAAGAAATGTTTCGCAAGGCAATGGCTGGTAAATATGCTATTCCCGCCTACAATTTCAACAACCTCGAACAGCTTCAGGCGATTGTGACCGCCTGTGTGGAAACAAATTCACCTGTCATCATCCAGGTTTCCAAGGGCGCACGCAGTTACGCAAACGAAACCATGCTCCGCTGTATGGCCATGGGGGCCGTGCAGATGGCGCGTGAAGCCGGCTCCACTATCCCGATCTGTCTGCACCTTGATCACGGCGATACCTTTGAGCTGTGCAAGTCCTGCGTTGACAGCGGTTTCTCTTCGGTCATGATCGACGGTTCACACCTCCCGTTCGAAGAGAATGTGGCGCTTGCCAAAAGAGTTGTCGAGTATGCCCATCAGTTTGATGTCTCGGTTGAAGCGGAGCTGGGTGTTTTGGCCGGTATCGAGGATGAGGTTTCCGCGGAACATTCCACCTATACGAAACCGGAAGAGGTTGAGGAGTTTGTGAAAAAGACCGGCGTCGATTCGCTGGCGATCTCCATCGGGACCAGCCACGGGGCCTATAAATTCAAGGCCGGCCAGCCGGTTCCGCCGCTTCGGTTCGATATCCTGGAAGAGTGCGAAAAGCGTATTCCCGGTTTCCCGATCGTCCTTCACGGCGCTTCATCGGTGGTTCAGGAATATGTCGAACTGATAAACAAATATGGCGGCAATCTTGAGGGTGCGGTTGGCATTCCCGAAGACCAGTTGCGCAGGGCCGCGGCGAGTGCTGTCTGCAAGATCAATATCGATTCCGACGGGAGGTTGGCGGTAACCGCCAAGATTCGGGAATATTTTGCCAAGGATCCAAAGGAATTCGATCCGCGCAAATATCTGGGTGAGGCGCGCAAAGAGCTGGTCAGCCTGGTCAAGCACAAGAACGAAGCGGTTCTCGGCTCGGCCGGCAAAGCCTGATTTCTGCCTGCGGCAGCGAGTCGCCCCGGGAGGTGACGAATTGAGTACCCGCAAGTTTTCTCGTGTCCGATTTAATGTCGGGGCGACCATCGGGAGCGCCGGTCGGCAGTTCCC
Source organism: Desulfuromonadaceae bacterium (assembly GCA_049305715.1). Lineage (GTDB taxonomy): Bacteria > Desulfobacterota > Desulfuromonadia > Geobacterales > Pseudopelobacteraceae > JACRCG01. Next base: position 6,335 of record JBAQPK010000418.1, read on the forward strand.
GGGCGCAGTGGAAAATCTCAGCATGGCCGGTATGTTTGTGGTGACCGCCGCGCAGTTTGTTGAGGGGGATGCGGTCGATATTACCATTGTTCTTGCCGACACCCTTCCGGAAATCGCGATGCATTCCAGCGGCATCGTCACCCGCATAACCGGGGATGGCATCGGGATTGCGTTTGAAAAGATGGATCTTGATTCGTACATGCACCTTAAAAATATTGTCGCCTATAACAGCGATGATGCTGAAAAAATTATGGAAGAGGTAAGTCATTCCATTGATGAGAAATTTGCTTCCGAGAAATAGTTTCGGTCAGGAAACTCCGGATGGAAAGCTGTTCTGCTGCATTTATTCGGGCACAGGCTTGGGGAAGACACCATGAAAAGGCATTCAACTCTTTTTTCAGCCGGCGGTTTTATGCTTGGCATTTATGCCCCGGTTGGCTGGATCGCGATACGGTTGATTTTTTATTACGATGCCGGGCTTGGTTTCTTCGAGCAGATTTTCAGGGACATCGTAATTAACAGTGAGCATTTCGCCCTTTACAGTTACATGGGGGGGGGGACTGCCATCGTCCTGGCGGTCCTTGGATACATGATCGGCAAGAACGGCGATGAACTGCATGCGCGGGCCGCGGAGCTCGACATACTTCATCAGGAAGTTAACGAACAGAAAGAGCTCTTCGAAAACCGCTACAAGGTGTTGGACAGGAATATTAAAAACTTTCACCAGATCAGCAGCAAGATACAGAAATCGCTCAATCTTGATGAAGTGTTGCTGCTCTGTGCCGAGGGCCTGCATGAGATTCTGGGGTACGAGCGGGTCAATATCCTGATGGCTGAAGACGGTAAACGGCTCCGCTTCTTTGCCGCTATCGGGACCGAGGGCTTTAGTCCGTCCGAGGTCACCATACCGATAGATTCGAGCATCGGGATCATCGGGAAGTGTTTTAATGACCGCAAGGTATATCTGGTCGATGACATTTCGCGCTATCCCGAAGAGTACCATTTGAAGCCCCCCCACAATAAGCTTGCACCGCTGCGTTCAAAAACATTTATTCTCTGTCCGATTGTCCTGAAAAACGAAACTGTCGGAATATTCGGGATCGACAACAAAAACAGTCACCGCGCCCTTAATGACTCGGATGTCGATACCATCATGCTTTTTGCCGATCAGGTGTCTTCCGCGATCACCCGTATCAATT
>JBAQPK010000419.1:0-3825 GCA_049305715.1 Desulfuromonadaceae bacterium
GGATACATCTCCTTGAGCTTTTTCTCCATCCCTCGCCCGGTTATGTGGTTTGAAATGCAGCCGAACGGCTGCAGGCAAACAATGTCGCCGATTCCTTCCCTAAGCATAGCGATCATTTCTGCTGTCAGGAGCCACCCTTCCCCGAACTGGTTGGCCAGGCTGACCACATCGCCGGTAATCTCGGAAAGTTCCCTGAGGTTGTGAGGCTTGCGGTAAAATCGGAATTCCTGCATGACCCGATCTATCTGACCAAGACGGAATTCCATGTATATCTCAAGCAGCAGGTTTTTCATCCGATCCGCAAATGAACGTTTAAAAAATGCCTTCTGGTCGTACGTTTCGTTGATGAAGCGCTGGGCGAAAAAACTCTGCAAGGCGGGAAGGATTACTTCTATTCCCTGGCCGGACAGCCAGTCAATGATATCCCCGTTGGAAAAGAAATTGTATTTGACAAATATCTCGCCCACGATCCCGATCCTGGGAACAGGCTTGTCGTGAGTTTCCATCTGGTTGAAACCAGCCACTGCCTTTTTGAGCAGATTGAGAAGGTACTGGTAATCGCCGTTTTCGATACCGGTTTCCATGGCTGAGAGATATTTACCGTGCAGTTTTCTGGCTGTGCCGGGCGTCTTTTCCCGCGCCATGCTGGACAGAAACATCTGAGTGAGAGGATCGGCAAAGATAACACCCAAAGCAAGCTGCTTGACCAGCCCATTGGAATCAACCGCAAATCCCACTCCGGGATCAATCCCATCGGCGAAGATCGGGATGACCTGAACATTGTCCAGACCAAAGTCCGCCAGCGCCTTCCTGACCAGCGAAAGATATGAGGACGCGCGGCATTGTCCACCGGTCTGGGTCAGGATAACCGCCGTGCTTCCGGGATCGTAACGACCCGACTGGAATGCCTTGATAATGTCGCCGGCAACTAGGATAGCAGGGTAGCACATGTCGTTGTTGATTGTTTTGAGTCCCAGTTCGACCGTCTGCCTGTCCTGGGGCGGAAGCACCTCCACCTGCAAGCCGAGCGGCCTGAAGGCAGCCGGGATCAGGGGGGAATAGAAAGAGGAAAAGAATGGGGTAATCAGGGTTTTCTTGACGTTTTTAGCCGTAATGAGATGATCTTTATTCTTTCTGGCTCGCAGGTTGCCGTTACTGCGTTGCGTCGCCTCAAGCATTGAGCGTAATCTGAACCTGACCGCACCGAGATTGTTGATGTCGTCCATCTTGATCACGGTATGGATATTGCCGCTGCTCCGTAGGATTTCTCTGGTTTCATCAGCGGAGACAGCGTCCGGTCCGCAGCCGAAGGAGGTCAACTGCACCATCCTGGCGTTTCGGTTTTGGTTGACCCACATGGCAGCGGCGTACAGCCGGTTGGCATAGCTCCATTGGGTCAGAACATTGACCGTAGCCAGGGAAGCGCTGTCGTTGGCTGCGAGAACCGCATGTTCGCTGACAACATCCACCCCCAGATCGGTCAGAAGGTCGGGCACACCGTGGTTGATCAGCGGATCCAGGTGGTATGGCCGGCCGGCAAGAACAACGACCGTCCGTCCCGCTTTCTCCGCCCTGGTGAGCACTGTTTTGGCCTGCGCCCCGAGATGTTCCCGGTAAACCCTTTGAGCCGCTAACCCGTTTTTGACCCCCATGGAGACGGTCTTGTACTCTATACCAAAAGACATGAAGAAGAGGTAGAGCTGGTCCCTTAACAGAGCGGCATCCTTAAAGCTGATGGCCGGGTTGTCCAGGGGAATCCCAAATTTCTTCTCCGGATTGATGGCGCTTTTGATCAGATCGGGATAACCAGTCACCACCGGGCAGTTAAAGCTGTTCAGCGCATCTTCGAATTCCTTCTGTTCATACACGACGGTCGGATAAAAGATGCGGTCCACTTTCTTGTCAACAAGGTCGAATATATGGCCGTGGGCGAGTTTGGCCGGAAAACAGATGTTTTCCGACATGACGGTGAAAGCGCCTTTTGCGTAAAGTTTCTGGCTGGAGGGAGCGGAAAGCACTACCCTGAAGCCGCAGGTGGTCAAAAAGGCGTTCCAGAAGGGAAAGTTTTCATACATGTTCAGGCAGCGGGGGATGCCGTAGGTGAGGCGGTGTTCGCCGATCGGCTCCATATCGCGATCAAACAGGAGCTTGGTCTGTCCGTCAAACAGATTTTTTCCTTTGCGCCTGGCATCCGGATTGTTGCTGAAATAGCGTTCGCAGCGGTTCCCCGTAAAAAAACGATTTTGGTTGCCAAACGTCAGTTCCAGCACCGCACACATGTTCTCGCAGCCGCTGCAACGCACCTCTCTTTTGGTAAAATCGGCCTGCGTCACCAGGTTGTCGAGAACATTCATCGGAAGTGACCTGCCCCGCGTGGCGCGATGCATGGAAATGGCGGTCAGAGCCGCACCGTAGGCCCCCATCAGTTCCGAGATATCCGGTCTGACTACTTCCTTGTTCAACAGGAGCTCTGTCGCGCGTAACACTGCCGGATTGCGGAATGTCCCTCCCTGGACGACGATTTTGCCTCCCAGTTGGTCGGTGTCTTTGAGCTGGAGTACCTTGAACAGCGCGTTCTTGACGACCGAATAGGCAAGACCTGCCGAAATTTCGGAGATAGAGGCCCCTTCCCGAAGCGCCTGCTTGACCTTTGAATTCATGAAGACCGTGCAGCGGGTTCCCAGGTCAAAGGGGGCATTCTGCTCACAGGCAATTTCAGCGAATTCCTGAACCGGGTAGCCGAGTGAATTGGCGAATGTTTCAATAAAGGAGCCGCATCCCGACGAGCAGGCCTCGTTGATATGAATGTCGACGACGACACCGTCAACGATGGTGATCGCCTTCATATCCTGCCCGCCGATATCCAGAATGAAGGAGACGTCCGGCTCAAACTGCTGCGCCGCCCGGTAGTGCGCCATGGTCTCGACCACCCCGTCATGCAGGCCGTAGGCTGCCCTTATGAGGCTTTCCCCGTAGCCGGTGGCGGCCGACCGTATGATGCGGGGTTGGAACGAGGTTGCAGCAAATGTTTCCCGTATCTCAGCCAATCCCTTTTTTACCGCCAGCAGAGGGTCGCCGTTATTGGCGCCGTAATGCCCAAAGGCCAACCGTCCCTCCACATCAATAAGAACGATTTTAGTAGTGGTTGACCCGGAGTCAATGCCCAGAAAGAGTTCTTTTTCTCCAACATATAGCGGATCAACCCTGGTGATCCTGGCTTGCTCATGTCTTTTTTGCCATAAATCAAACTCCGCCTTGTCGGCGAACAGGGGCTCCAGCCTGATGGTCTGGCTCTCCGTGCTTCCGGCGGATTCGCTCCCGGACTGGGATAAAAGGTTGCCGATACTGCCCCGGAATGGTTCTCCGTTGCGGATCATGGCTGCGCCCATTGCCGGAATCAGTTCCGAACGATCCGGCAGCAACAGATCATCGGGATGCTCAATCTCCAGCAGATCGGCAAAGGCCTTCCGCAGGCAAGGAATAAACGTCAGCGGACCGCCTCCCACGATAATTTTCCGTTCCATATCCCGGCCACTGGATAAGCTGACCACCTGCATGGCTACAGCATGAAAGACGGATGCCGCGATATCCTCACGTGAAGCATTACGGCTCAGCAGGGCCTGGATGTCGGTTTTGGCAAACACGCCACATCTGGAGGCAATGGGAAAAAGTTGCGTAGATTTTTCGGCCAGACTGTTCAGTTCCGATACGTCAACATTCAACAGCACGGCCATCTGATCGATGAACGCGCCGGTGCCCCCGGCGCAGCTACTGTTCATCCGGATGTTGGGACGACCGTTATCGTCGAAAAAAATGATTTTGGAG